>CAWVZF010000023.1:0-26006 GCA_963934665.1 uncultured bacterium
AGATGTTCGAACTCGAAGGCGTTGGTCTTACTTTTGACCGAAAGGCGATCAAGGCCATTTCACGCAAGGCATTGGAGCGGGGCACAGGGGCCAGGGGCCTCCGCTCAATCATTGAAAATATTATGCGGGACTTGATGTTTGAGATCCCATCACGGGCAGACGTTAGTGAAGTAGTCATCACCTCGGAATGTGTTGAACAGGGCACAGCTCCGCTTCTATTACTAAACCCTGAGGAACAAAAGCTAGAAGCGTAGAGCCAGTGGGCGCTGTAAATCCATCTCAGGAGCCATTCGGCAGCTGAATCCTGGGGAAATAAGCGTCGCCTAGGCGACGCTTATCTGATGCAGAGACATCCCCTCGGTACGTCTCTGTCGTGAGTGCGATCGAGTGTGTACGATAGGCCCTGAGCAAACCCTCTCACGCACTCGAGCTAAAGAATGGCAAAGCTCATCCGGGCTGAAGATCAAATTGAGGTACCTGACCGTCTACCGGTAATCGCACTCCGAGACCTCGTCTTCTTCCCCTATTCCGTTCTACCTCTACTCATTGGACGCAGTCGCTCTGTCACAGCCCTTGAGGAAGCAGGGTTAGACGAGGATCTAGTCCTCCTCGTTACCCAACGGGACTCGGCAATAGATGACCCCGGAAGTGGAGACCTATTTCGAATAGGAACAATTGCTCGAATCGTCCAGATTACACCTCTACCAGATGGAACTTCACGGGTATTACTAGAAGGACTCGGACGCGCTCGGATCCGCAGGCTAACAACCAGTACCAAGGCTTTACGAGCCACTGTCGAACTATTGACCGATCGCGAAGTAGAGTCAGAAGGCGAAGTACCGGCGAATGCTTTATCACTTACTCAGACCGTAGCAAGCCTCTACTCAGAATATACTCACCTCCACGAAAGAATCCCTGAAGAGCTTTCTGGGCTTCTCTCTGCTGAGGGGGACCGCGTTCGATTCATTCACCTAGTTGCCGGACACCTTATCTTGCCCGCGCTGGACAAACAGGAACTGCTGGAAACCGTAGATCCGATGGAACAATTGGAAATCTTACGCCAATTGCTAACACGCGAACTTGAGATCATGCGTATCGAGGCCAAGCTCGACCGGCAAATTCAACTCCAGCTGAAAGAAGAAAAAACGCCTGATTTTGTGCTTGGCCTTGGGGGAATCCGAAAAGACTCGTCACAGGAAGATTTAGACGAGTGGAAGGAGATCGGACAAGCGATTCATGATGCCAACCTCCCTCCTCATGCCTTGGATCTGGCAAATAAGGAATTGGGGCGTCTGAAGAAATTGAACCCCGTTGCTCCAGAAGCAGCTGTTATTCGAACACACCTTGATTGGATTGTCGAACTCCCATGGACTGCCCGCTCCCAAGACAATTTATCAGTCGAACATGCCTCACAAATCCTTGATTCCGATCACTTTGGTTTAATCGAGGTCAAGGAACGGATTCTCGATCACGTTGCAGTGCTGTCACTAGTGCGTGAGATGCGTGGACCAATTCTCTGTCTAATCGGACCTCCAGGGGTAGGTAAAACCTCGCTAGGCCGCAGTATTGCTCTAGCTCTAGGACGGGAATTCGTGAGAGTAAGCCTCGGTGGCATCAGGGATGAAGCCGAAATTAGAGGGCACCGACGCACCTACGTTGGCGCATTACCAGGACGAATACTCCAGGGCATGCGCCGAAGTGGTACACTCAATCCTGTTTTCCTGCTTGACGAGGTAGATAAGCTAGCCAGAGACTTCCATGGAGACCCCGGTGCAGCTCTCTTGGAAGTACTGGATCCTGAGCAAAATGCGAACTTCACAGACCATTACCTTGAACTTGATTATGATCTCTCTGACGTCCTCTTTATAGCAACTGCCAATACACTCCAGGACATCCCGGATCCACTGCGCGACCGAATGGAAGTGATACGGCTTCCAGGCTATCTGGATACGGAAAAACGAGAAATCGCAATGCGTTTCCTTTGGCCAAAGCAGATCGAGCGTCACGGACTAAATGTAGAGGAGATTGTCCTGTCTCCTGCAGCAGTACATGACGTGATCGAACGATATACCCGTGAAGCCGGTGTCAGAGAGCTTGAGAGGCGGTTATCACGGATTGCTCGGAAACTAGCCCGATCTGTGGCAGATGGCCGGAAGGTTTCCAATGTACTAGAGCCTCAGAACCTCAAGGAACTGCTTGGCCCTCGTCCCTATGCTCCTCCTGATCGAGACGAGAATAGTGACCGGATCGGTATTGCTAATGGTCTTGCTTGGACGGCTGCAGGAGGTGCTGTTTTAGATGTCGAAGTAGCTGTAGTTATGGGAACTGGTAACCTCAGACTCACGGGCACTCTCGGCGACGTCATGAAAGAATCCGCCCATGCTGCAGTCACTTACGCCCGTTCACGCTCGTCCCTACTTGGCCTCGACCCCCAATTCCATGAGAAAATTGATGTCCACATCCATATTCCAGAGGGTGCGACCCCCAAAGATGGTCCTTCCGCAGGAATTACAATCGCTGTCGCACTAATCTCAGCCTTGATCGACAAACCGACACGTGCGGATGTTGCTATGACTGGAGAAATTACCCTCCGGGGTCGCGTACTGGCGGTCGGAGGTGTCAAAGAAAAGGCTGTCGCAGCACTTAGGGGAGGTATACGCCGAGTGTTACTTCCTACTGCGAATGCACCCGATCTTGAACTTCTACCGGAGGAGGTTCACGCGGGTGTGGTATTTGAGCTAGTCAATACGATGGACGAAGTGATGGATGCTGTTTTAGTTGAAAGTCCCATTAATCAAAGAACGCAGATAACTACCCCTGGGTTCGGGGTGCCGTATTCACACGGATGAAGATTCGAACTGTTGAGTATTCAGGAACACTGGCCAAGCCCGGTGGCGAAATTCCTGACACGCTTCCTCAGATCGCTTTCTTGGGACGCTCGAACGTTGGAAAGTCTTCCTTAATCAATACACTCCTCAGAAGAACTCGCAGCAAATTAGCGCACGTGTCCGCAACCCCCGGAAAGACGAAGACCATCAATTTTTTTCTGGTAAATAAGCGCTTCTTTCTGGTTGATCTCCCTGGTTATGGCTATGCCCGAGCACCTAAGCATATGCGAGAGTCTTGGTTAGAACTGATAGACTGGTATCTAAGAGACACGAAATACCTTAAGGGATTGGTACACTTAATAGATGCTCGGAGAAAGCCAACAAAACATGACCTAGAGATGGCTTCATACCTTTCTAAACTAGGTATCCCTGCTTTGGCCGTCCTCACAAAAATGGACAAGCTAAAGAAGAGCCAATGTCTTCCTGCCGTCGAACGCGCTTGTAAGGAGTTGGCTCTTGATGAAGATCAGGTGGTCCCCTTCTCTTCAAAAACTGGAGTTGGCCGTAAAGCTCTACTTGAAGCCGTAGGATCTCTAGTAACGGAAGCCGAGCCAGCTTGAACCTGCTGCGTTAATCACTCATCGATAAACCTGAGTACGGTTCGGATGGGGTTATCCATCGAGTTCGTACTTAGAAATCTTCCGGTAGAGAGTCCTTTCCCCAATCCCTAAGAGCTTAGCAGCCTTCCGGCGATTCCCTCCTACCGAAGATAGTACAGCTAAAATCGTTTGACGCTCTACGTCTTCCATAGTCATTCCAGGTCGAAACACGACAGGTTCATCGAGAACAGAGTTTGGCTTCCATCCAGAATCTATGACCGGAGATTCCTCGGAGACTTCAATGCCCGGCTGTGAAGTTAAAGCTCCAATTTCTATCACTGAATCAACCGGTTTATCGCCAGATACAGATTCCACTGTACCTATGACAGTTTCACCATTAATCGTAAGACCTTCGCCGCGCCGATAAGCCTCGAACTCTCTCCTTAAATCATCCATATCGAGGCGAAGATCTACCAATGTTCGGAATACAAACTCGAGTTCCGGTTTCAGATGTTTTTGGACTTCGCCGGAATGTACAGTTTGATCGACCAAGGCGGGCAGAAGGGCTCGTCCGCCACCTGAGCGAATTTCCTCAGGAATATCTTCGGGTCGTATCATCCGGCCTGGAGCTAGAACAACCATGGATTCGACCAGATTCTTGAGTTCTCGGACGTTACCTGGCCACTCGTAATTTACGAGTTTCTCCATCGCATCTGAGGAGATACCATGGAAATCACGATCATGCCGATTAGAAGCTTCTAGCACGAACGTTTCTACAAGAGTGGGGACATCCGCCTTCCGGTCACGGAGCGCTGGAAGGGTTATAGAGAGCACATTTAACCGAAAGTAAAGATCTCTTCGGAATTCCCCGAGAGATACCAGTCTCCGCAAGTCCTGGTTTGTGGCAGCAACGATTCGAACATCAACCTTGATACTTTTCTCACCACCAACTTTATGAAACTCTTGCTGTTCAAGCACCCGGAGAAGCTTGGTCTGCGTTGACAAAGCCATATCGCCGATCTCGTCCAGGAATATTGTCCCGCCATTTGCTACTTCAAATAGTCCTCGACGGGAAGCAATTGCACCGGTAAAGGCCCCTTTCTCGTGTCCGAACAACTCTGATTCCAGCAGCGTATCTGAAAGCGCAGCGACATTAACTGCTATAAAGGGTTCGTGCCGACGTGGTGAGAGTGCATGAATGCCTCGTGCGACCAGCTCTTTTCCCGTCCCCGATTCTCCGGTAACAAGCACGGTAGATTCAACCGGTGCGATTTGTACTACTCGTTCGAGGACTTCGCTCATCGCATCCGTCTCACCAACAATACCGGTTAAACGCTGAAGGCGCCTGCGCTCAATGAGACGGCCCCCAAGAAGAACCGCATCACTAGGATTATCGAACACTTCATCGACATCCTGACTCATTTCTGCGACCAACGGCTGCGAACTGATCATGAAAACAGGTATGTGGAGCTTGTCACGGGCCTGAATGACCAGAGAATTTTCTCCTTGTTCAACCCCTCCAGTCAGTACGAGTAGAACGGCGCCATCCTCGGCTGACAGTTCTTCGTCAGGCGTGACTAGGTCAGTGGAATAACCGGAAGACTTGAAACCATCGCGCAGAAGACCGGCGATCGACAACTCATGGGTCGAAATCAGTACTTGATCGTCATTCACGACAGATCACCCTGCTCGTCATGAGGCACGCGCTCATTTCTAAGTAGCTCTGCAGCGTGAGCAAGCAGTGGTTCGAGCACTGATAGACCATCTCTCACTCCCCCCGGACTCCCGGGAAGATTCACAATGAGTGTCTGGTCACGGGTTCCACACACCCCTCGTGAAAGCACTGAAAAGAGGGTGCTCTCGCGACCTACTCTCCGTATCTCCTCGGCTATCCCAGGAGCCTCACGGTCTAGTACAGCACGTGTCGCTTCAGGGGTGACATCACGCACAGTCAGCCCCGTTCCTCCAGTGGTCACTAGCAGATCGAGATCCAGTTCATCCACCCAAGAGACCAGTATCCGCGTGATTGCTGAAGTCTCATCAGGAACTACTTCACGCGCTACCACCTGATACTCGTTAGTCGCGCACCAATCCGTGATTAGTGATCCGCTGCGATCTTCACGATGGCCACTGGCACATCCGTCACTGACGGTCAGGATTCCGATACGCATAGACTAGGGTAATCAAAGGCTAAAGGCTTTAGCGCCTGATTGAACTATCTGTATAGAACGGAGGACGCTGCACGCGGCCGTCTGCTAGGCGGCCACGTACGTCGATTTGAAGAACAGTGTCGATCCTGGCCATTTCCGATGGTACGTAACCCAAAGCAATCCCCACACCAAGAGATGGGCTCATGGTACCGCTGGTGATCTGGCCCACAGCTTCCCCGTTCAACACAATGGGATACCCAGGCCGTGGGAAAGCCCTTCCTTCTAATTTCATACCAACCAATCGACGGGCTACTCCATTCTCTTTTTGAGCTATAAGGGCATCCCTACCGACAAAATTATCTTTATCTAGCTTCGTAATCCATCCGAGTCCGGACTCAAAAGTCGTATGATTTTCATCTAGATCATTACCATATAAGGAATAGCCCATCTCAAGTCGCAATGAATCTCGCGCACCTAATCCCGCGGGTATCAGGCCGTGAGAAGAACCAGCGCGGAGAAGCGCATCCCACACTTTTGGAGCATCCTCAGCGGCCGTGTAAAGCTCAAAGCCATCCTCTCCGGTATAACCCGTCCCACTAATGACAGCCGGGACGTTGGCAACCTCTCCTTCAGAGAAGCGGTAGTACTCTATTGAATTGACATCAGGCTTAGTAAGAGGCTGCAGAATTTCCCTTGCAGCTGGACCTTGAAGTGCTATAAGAGCAGTTACCTCTGAAGCATCTTCAAGCTCTACATCGAAAGTGTCTGCGTGCTGCCGAATCCACTCCAGATCCTTTGCCCGATTGGCAGCATTCACTACCAGCATGAACCGATCTGCAAAGCGATAGATCAAGAGATCATCAATAATACCGCCTGATTCGAGACACATGGCAGAGTACTGTGCTTGTCCGACTTCGATTTTCGATGCGTCGTTTACTGTAACGTACTGAACGAGGTCCAAAGCTTGTGGGCCTCGGACGATGAACTCACCCATGTGAGAGACATCAAAGAGACCAGCTGTTTGTCTAACTGCGGTATGCTCTGCGATGATTCCAGTCTGGTACTGCACTGGCATTTCAAATCCTGCAAATGGGACAATCTTCCCACCCACAGCCACATGCCGTTGGTAGAGGGGGGTACGCTTCAATGGATTATTCATCTCAAAAGTTCCAAGAGAATCGCCTTCTGGACGTGAAGCCGATTTTCCGCCTCGTTGAAGATCCTGGACTGTGCTCCGTCAATTACTGAGCTGCTCACCTCTTCTCCTCTATGAGCAGGCAAGCAGTGCAGAAAAATTGCATCCGGAATCGCTTGCCCCATTAAAGCGTCATCAACCGAGAAGTCAGTAAATGCTCCTATCCGTTCTCGGGCTTCCTCTTCTTGCCCCATCGAAGCCCACACATCTGTCGTCACAACGTCCGCCCCCTGAACAGCTTCAAAAGGGTCTCTTGTGAGGAGGACGTCGGCCATTTCCTCGGCACGCTTAAAGATCAAAGGGTCCGGATCGTAACCCTCGGGACAAGCTAAACGAACTGAAAATCCTAGTCGGTACGCAGCGTTCAACCAGGAGTTTGCCATGTTGTTTCCATCACCAATCCAAGCCACAGTTCGCTCTGGATAGTCTGGACCAAATTCCTCAGCAACAGTCTGTAAGTCTGCAACCACCTGACAAGGGTGCAACAAATCTGTGAGACCGTTTATTACTGGTACCGAGGAGTGCCGAGATAGCTCTTCCACTTCTTCGTGGCCAAACGTACGGATCATGATACCGTCAACGTAGCGCGATAAAACTTTGGCCGTATCGTGAATCGGTTCTCCCCGTCCAATCTGGCTATCACGATCAGAAAGAAAAAGCGCATGGCCACCCAATTGAGTCATGCCAACTTCAAATGAAATCCTGGTCCGAGTTGAACTCTTACGGAAAATCATTGCCAAACTCTTGCCAGTTAGTCGGCTATGGTCCTCCCCCACTTTCAATCTATGGGCTCGGTTGAGGAGCTCTGTTAACTCATCGGAGTTAAAGTCAGCAATCGACAAAAAGTCTCGCTTATGCATAACAAAGCTCATCAAAGGTGCCTACAGGATGTAGCGGCTAAGGTCTTCGTTGGTCGCTACCTTTTCGAGTCGCTCTTGTACAAAGGCCTTGTCCACAAGGACCGACTCTATTCCAGATTCGGGAAGCTTGAATAGCACATCCTCTAGCAGAGTTGTCATCACAGTTTGTAATCGGCGCGCACCGATATTTTCCATACGCTCGTTGAGTTGCATCGCAATATGTGCGATCTCAGCTACCCCATCATCACTGAACTCAATCGACGAGCCCTCTGTCTCGATCATAGCCCGGTACTGCTCCAGAAGAGCATTCTTGGGTTCCTTCAGAATGCGAACAAAGTCCTTCTCAACCAGGGTCTGCAGTTCGACCCTGATCGGAAAGCGACCTTGGAGCTCCGGGATCAGGTCCGATGGTTTTGCCACATGGAAAGCACCGGCAGCTATGAAAAGGATATGATCTGTTCGGACCAAGCCGTACTTGGTTGTCACGGTCGACCCTTCCACAATCGGTAGGAGATCCCGCTGCACCCCTTCGCGACTAACATCTGGGCCCTGGCCGCTGCGTGTGCCTGCGACCTTGTCGATCTCGTCTAGAAAGACGATACCCATCTCTTCCGCTCTGTAGAGGGCTTCATTCACAACCTCATCCATATCAACGAGCTTGTCGAGTTCGTCCTGGATAAGAATCCGACGTGCTTCTGCAACCGTAACAAGTCTGCTCTTTGTGCGCTTCGGAAGCATGTCTTGAAGCATCTCGGTGAAACTATGATCGAGCCCATCACCAGCCCCACCCATCGGGATCATCATCCCCTCTATGTTGGCAGCTTGGCTAACCTCAATTTCGATCTCTCGGTCATCTAATTTCCCATCGATGAGAAGCTGCCGAAGCTTTTCGCGAGTACGCTGTCTCCGGTCTTGGATCCCTTCTCCTTCTTCTTCTGAAACTCCTGCTGGTCCTGCAACAAAAATGTGAGGGCCCTCTCCATTAGTTTCTTCTGCCTGATCCGGACTCAGGGCGGGTAACAGGAGATCAAGAATTCGATCATCTACGCGCTTTTCAGCGACTCCCTGCATCTCATACTCCCGGTTTGCCCGAACGAGATTTACCGAGATATCCACCAGGTCTCGTATCATCGATTCTACATCACGGCCGACATAGCCTACTTCTGTGAATTTAGAGGCTTCCACCTTAAGGAAAGGCGCACCAGCTAGCCGTGCTAATCGTCGGGCAATCTCCGTTTTTCCAACTCCGGTTGTACCTATGAGAATCAGGTTACTGGGGGCAATCTCCTGCCTCATCTCATCTTCAACCTGCTGCCGACGCCATCGATTGCGGAGTACTATGGCAACGGCCTTCTTGGCGTCATCTTGGCCAACGATGTACTTGTCGAGTTCAGTTACGATTTGCCTTGGAGTTAACTCATCAAGCCACATCGAATCCTTGGACTCGTCTTCCACTATTGTGGATGTGGCTTTGTCTTGGTGCTCAAGCACCTTACTCGTCATGCTGTTTCTCCCTCGTCAACACCCAGCTCGTGTACGACAATCTCACTATTCGTGTAAATACAAATTTCCGATGAAATTTCGAGAGCACGCTGAACCACACCCTGTGCATCAAGATCAGAGGAATCTTTGAGGGCACGTGCCGCTGCTAGCGCATAGGAACCACCGGACCCAATAGCTAGAATCCCATCGTCGGGCTCAATAACGTCTCCCGTGCCGCTGACTAGAAACAAGTGATCTTTATCGGCCACTGCCAAAAGCGCATCAAGACGACGCAGATACCGGTCCATTCTCCAGTCCTTTGCGAGTTCGACTACTGCCTTGGGCATATTTGCAGGGAAGCGCTCAAGCTTTTCCTCAAGTTTCTCGAACAAAGTGAAAGCATCTGCTACAGCCCCTGCGAACCCAGCTAGGATCGTACCATCCTTAACTGGCCGGACCTTCCGTGCCCTGCCCTTAACAACTGTGTCACCCATAGTGACTTGCCCATCTCCACCCATAGCTATGCGCCCGTCCTTCCGCACAGCGAGCACGGTAGTGGCATGAACAGACGGAAGAGTCATAGAAGAGGTCTCCAACCAATAGGTTAGATCGGGGATGTTACCCATAAGCGACGACAAGTCTCAACGCCCGATTTGTTACGAACGGCTAATCTAACTTCAGTAGTGCCAAAATGGCAGACTTGGTTGTGCTCTTTACTTACTTCGAGGATGGGCGTCCCTATAAACCTTTTGTAAACGCTCTTTAGTTGTATGGGTGTATATCTGCGTCGTTGAAAGCGACACGTGCCCGAGAAGCTCCTTTACTGCAAGAAGATCGGCTCCTGCATCCAATAGATGCGTTGCGAATGAATGCCGTAGTGCATGAGAAGAGAGCCCGCGGGAGCCAGCCGCCACTTCAAAACACTTGGAAACAGCAGCTTGGATCGAGCGTCGTGAAAGCCTCCCGCCTCTAGCATTCACAAGGAGTGCCTCTTCCACATGGTTCCGTACCTCTCTCCTCCGTGGCTCGTACCGATCGAGTGCTCGGAGCGCAGATTCTGTTATTGGAACTATCCTCTCCTTACGCCCCTTCCCGATCACACGAACAAACCTAGACGAACTGTCGATAGACTTTAGATCCAAACTGTGAAGCTCTTCAAGACGTAAGCCACTACCGTAGAGTAGTTCCAGAATCAGAAGCTCACGTGTGGTCCCAAGTGTGTTCTTTTCCGCGTTTCGCTCAGCCTCTTCAAACACCAGACGAATGTCCCCTGCAGACAAATGTCCAGGTAGTCGCTTTTCTGCCTTTGGAGGACGAACGGCACTAGTGGGGTCAATATCAATGCTACCCTCGATATGCAGAAAATTGAAAAACGAACGGGCAGCAGAAAGCTTACGAGCAATCGTGCGCTTTGAGAGTCCCATCCTGTCCAGCCAGCCTAAAAATCCTCTTAGCGCGAGCCGGTCGACATCCGAATCCGACCATGTCCAGTCCGGCCGGCCGAGGTATTCTGTCAAGAAAAGATCCAATTGACCGAGGTCCCGCCGATAAGCTTTCACGGTATTCTTGGATAGTTGACGCTCCATAGCCAAGTGCGTCAGAAACTCCCTTACCTCTCGACGAAGAGTCACTTCGCTCATTTGGCCCCCGTGTTTACCCAGCGGCGCTATGCACTTGCTCTAGCTCTGTCCATCGTCAGACCATTCTTTTGCATCCATACCACGAAGTCCTCATTAGCTCGCTGCGCTAGTAATTCTCTCCGCTCACGCTTGGATCGGATGCGCTTACTGAGAGGGTCAACCAATCCCCAATTCGAGTTCATAGGCTGAAAGTGCTTTGGATCGGCATCTCTTAGATAACGGAAGAGTCCTCCTAGCATAGTAGTAGGTGGAGGAATCAATGGTTCTTGATCAGAAAGAGATCTTCCTAGGTTGATACCCGCGAAAATTCCGCTCGCGGCCGACTCAGTATAGCCCTCCACACCAGTTAGCTGACCTGCAAAAATAAGGTCAGTCCGTTCTTTTGATGAGCCACTTGAGGATAAACAGCCAGGAAAATTCAAGTAGCTATTTCTATGGATTGAGCCCCATCTAAGAAATTCAGCATTCGAAAGGCCAGGGATAGTCTTAAAGATTTTGCGCTGTTCACCGACCTTTAGTCGCGTCTGAAACCCAACTAAGTTCCACATCTGACCTGCCCTGTCCTCGCGTCTTAATTGAACCACAGCCCAAGGACGTTTACCTGTTTGTGGATCGGTAAGCCCGATTGGCTTCATTGGACCAAATCGCAATGTATCCACACCCCGCGAGGCCATGACTTCAATCGGAAGACATCCCTCAAAGTATGGAACAGTGTCCCAATCATGCCCCTGATGTCCCTCACCACCTCTGAGTGCTTCGACAAACGCTAGATACTCCGGCTCAGACATCGGACAATTGAGATAGTCCGCATCTTGATCAAAACGGCCAGCAGCAAAAACTACGTTTTCATCAAGTCCGTCGCGGTGAACAATGGGTGCGATTGCATCAAAGAACGATAACCCACCATCTCCGAGTTCTTGCTGGATGGCCTCGGAAAGAGAATTAGACGTCAGTGGTCCAGTAGCAATTATAGTTGGTCCGCTAGGAAGAGTAGTGCATTCTTCTCGTACAATTTCGATTGCGGATTCGGCCTCAATTGCTGCTGTCATTGCTTGCGTAAAAAGAGTTCGGTCCACTGCGAGAGCCGAACCTGCAGGAACACGAGATACATCGGCTGAGCGCAGCAATACCGACCCGAGCATTCTCATTTCTCGCTTAAGCTGCCCATGCGCATTCGCAGGGTCTTCACTCTTGAATGAGTTCGTGCAGACTAACTCACCCAAGCTGTCAGTATGGTGCGCCTCCGTGGACTTCTCGGGACGCATTTCTATCAAACGGACCAGATATCCCTGCCGCGCGAGTTGGAGTGCTGCCTCACAACCGGCGAGTCCCCCACCTATAACGCTGACCTTCACTTCTTACTCCGGCCTCGACCCTTTTTCTTCCCACGACTAGCTTTTTTCTTCTTGAGCAAATCTATCGCTATCTCGAGCGTTACCTCATCTACTTCCATTCCTTTAGGAAGTCCCGCATTTACCTTTTCGTGTTTAATATATGGCCCCCAGCGACCTGAATAGATAAACAGTTCTTGTCCAGTATCAGGGTGTTCCCCGAGCTCTTTCAGCGCTTGCGGTTTTCCAGAAGATTTTGCATCGATAAGGCCAAGCGCTTCCTCTAGGGTCACTGTCCACATTGCGTCAAAACTCTTCAGGTTTGCGAAGGTTTTCCCGCGACGCACAAAGGGTCCATAACGTCCAAGGCCTGCCGCAACTTCCTCCCCTGTGTTTGGATCTTCACCGACTGTCCGGGGCAATTCCAGAAGCTTGACCGCATACTCTAAGTCAACCTCAGAAGCAGTCATCTTTTCTGGTAAGCTGACACGTTTCGGCTTCGTACCTTCTTCTGGCGCCTCAAGTTCGACATATGGGCCATAAGGCCCATCCTTTACCCGAACTGTCCTGTCCTCCGCAGGATGGAGGCCGAGTTCTATCCCTTCCGAACTAAGGTCATCTAACAGTTTGACCGCATACTCTAAGTCAACCTCAGAAGCAGTCATCTTTTCTGGTAAGCTGACACGTTTCGGCTTCGTACCTTCTTCTGGCGCCTCAAGTTCAAGATACGGACCATAACGTCCAGTCTTTAGCCGAACTTGCTTGCCTTCTTCCCTAGGATGGGAACCAAGTTCTATCCCTTCAGGGGGTATTCCATCCATCGAGCGCTTGCCTTTGCACTCAGGGTATGCTGAGCAACCTAGAAAACGGCCACTCTTAGTCCACTTAACCAACATGGGCTGACCACACTGTTCACAGATCTCACCCTCAGCCGCAAGGATTTCCTTTATGATCTCGTCCGAATTTTCTTGACCATCCTCCAGTCGTTCTAGGAACCCAGGGTAGAAACCTGCAAGCAGCTTGTGCCACTTTACTTCCCCGTCCTCTACTCGATCCAGTTCATTTTCCATCCGACTCGTAAACTCAACATCGAAGATGTTTGGAAGAATACGGACGAGAAGCTTAGTAACCACCTCACCAAGATCCGTCGGATGGAAGCGTTTTTTCTCTAATTCCACATAGTCTTTGTCTCTGATCTTCCCTATGGTATCCGCATAAGTGGAGGGTCTTCCTATACCTAGTTTCTCCAACTCCTTTACAAGACTGGCCTCGGAAAAGCGTGGAGGAGGCTGGGTGAAGTGCTGCTTCTGCTCTATTTGCTCGGTTTCACTCAAATCTTCAGGAGCGAGTTCTGGTAGTGGTTCCAGATCGTCTAGACGACGGTGTTCACCGGACTCCCTGGCTTCGAGATAGAGACGTGTGAAACCTTGAAACTTCACAATCGATCCAGTGGACCGGAATAAATAACCCCGCCCACTAGCACCTACTAGTTTAAAGTCTACAGTAGTCGTGTCGTATACAGCAGATGACATTTGACTGGCCATGAACCGAAGCCAAATCAATTCGTACAGCTTCGCTTCACCCTCAGTCAAATAGCTCCTGGCTTCCGATGGGTGGAGCATCGGATCCGTCGGACGCACAGCTTCGTGGGCGTCCTGCGCTGCGCGTTGCTTCTTACCACCGTAGAGGCGAGGAGATTTGGGTATATAGGTCGCGCCAAATTCCCTAGTTATCCACTCTCGAGCCTGACTTGTTGAGCTGGGCGATACCCTATTTGAGTCTGTACGCATATAGGTGATCAAGCCGATTTGACCTCGGCCACCAATCTCTTTCCCCTCATAAAGTTTCTGCGCAGTCGACATCGTGGCGCGCGCTGAGAATCCGAGCCGCTTAGCAGCCTCTTGTTGCAGAGTAGATGTAGTGAACGGAGGAGCCGGGTTCTTCCGACGTTCACGACGTTTGACACTGGATACCACGAACGGGATACCATTCAAATCCCCAACTACATCCGTCGCAGCATCTTCTCCGGAGAGCTTGAATTTTTTCGCATCAATCTGATGCAGTTTTGCTTCGAACTTTTGACCATCCTTCGTAAGGTGTGCGGTAATCGACCAGTATTCCTGTTCAATAAAAGCGCGGATTTCATACTCCCGCTCACAAATGAGGCGCAGGGTGACCGTCTGCACGCGACCTGCAGAGAGACCAAACCGGATCGGCTCCCATAGCATTGGGCTGACCTGGTAGCCAACTAGCCGGTCAAGAATTCTCCTCGCCTGCTGAGCCTCTATTTTATTGCTATCAAGAGGCCCGGGATTATCCAGAGCTTCTTGAACTGCCTCTTTTGTGATTTCGTGAAAAGTTACTCGCTGGAAACGGTCCTTATCCTTTTCATACCCAAGTCGCTCTGCAACATGGTACGCGATCGCCTCCCCCTCTCTGTCTGGATCCGTAGCAAGGATAACGCGGGTAATATTTTCTGCGCTCGCCAGGCTTCTTAATTCCTTAACGAGCTTTGTCTTCGTTGTTACGTACTTCGGCTTGAAATCATTGTCGACATCAACTCCTAACTCATCTTTTGGTAAATCTCTAACATGTCCGACAGATGCAGCGACTTCATATCCGTCGCCAAGATATTTTTCTATCGTACGGGCCTTCGTAGGTGATTCGACAATTACGAGTGTATGACTCATTCCATCCCATTCCGTGGGTTATTCGCTTGCAGTATCTCTAAGATACGGACCGACACATCTTCTACTGAGAAGCCGTCAGTGTCCACCTTATGCTCTGCCTGACTGTAGAAATCCGAGCGTTCTTTAAGAAGGTTCCGTGCTTTCTCCAGCGGGTTTGAGCAACTAAGCAAAGGCCTAGTCTTCTCAGAATTTGTAACCCGCCGGATCGCTTCCTCAGGACTTACGGCGAGCCAAATGGTCAACGTGCCATCTGGTATCTCATCGAAGCGTCCAGGGACAGCTGCCCAACCCCCTCCAGTTGCAATCACTACTTCATCTTGATTGAGAATTTCTCGAGTCTTTCTGTGTTCTTCTAGCCGGAAAAAGGACTCTCCAGGATCCTGAAAGATTTCAGCAATTGACATACCGATATCACGGATGATGGCCTCGTCAATATCTTCGAAATGCCACCCCAGCTGCTCCGCGAGCTCCCTGCCTACAGTCGATTTCCCAGAACCCATAAAGCCTATAAGCAGAACCCTGTGGGCAGGGGAGATTTTCACCGTTCGCCAAAGCCTCGTTCATTCAGATGTGAGATGTAGCCATCAAAATTTCTCCGCACCTCGGAAAGAGAGTCACCGCCAAACTTGTCTAAGAAGGCGTCTGCAAGCGTCAATGCTACCATACCTTCCGCGACGATAGCAGCTGCCGGAACAGCACAGACGTCACTTCTCTCAACTGCGGCATCTCCATCTGATCCATCACGAAGATCAACGCTAGGCAGTCTCTTTCGGAGGGTCGAAATTGGTTTCATCGCGCCATGCACAATAAGAGGTTCACCTGTGGTGACTCCCCCTTCAAGTCCGCCCGCGCGGTTCGAGGCACGAACAATCCCTCCACTCCGTGATCTCTCATCAGCTCGTAGTATCGGATCATGCACTCCAGAGCCTGGCCGACGTGCACCTTCGAAACCAAGACCGATCTCGACACCTTTCACGGCATGGACTGACATCACCGCACCTGCCAAACGTCCATCAAGCTTTTGGTCCCATGACACATAGCTTCCGAGACCTACTGGAAGACCTAGGGCGACAACCTCAAATATGCCACCGAGCGTATCGCCTTTCTCTTTCGCTCCATCGATCTCAGCCATCATTCTCGTTGCCGCACCCTCATCGAGACAACGAACAGGGTTACGGTCAGCTACCTCATTGATGTCTTCAGGTAACTCAATGATCTGAGCCTCAACGGGGCCAATAGATGTGACGTGACTCTCTACTCGGATACCAAACTCTGATAAGAATCTTTTGGCGACTGCGGCGCATGCCACACGAGCCGCAGTTTCCCGAGCGCTCGCGCGCTCTAGAATGTCACGTACGTCACGACGGTCATACTTCAGGGCACCAACCAGATCAGCGTGACCCGGCCGTGGCAAATAATGAGGCCTTAGGGCTTTTGGATTTGCATCCTCCTCAGGAGGAAGATGACTCATCGCCGTAGTCCAGTTCTCCCAGTCACGGTTCCATATCAACATCGCAATCGGAGATCCGAGTGTTTCACCCAAGCGCACACCACTCAGCAGGTCGGCGCGGTCACTCTCAATCTGCATACGCCGTCCCCGCCCATAGCCTCCTTGACGACGCTCTAATTCAGGATCTACATCCCGCTTCATTTCCAGGGAAAGACCTGCAGGAATCCCTTCGATAAGGGCGGTGAGACCCCGACCGTGTGACTCTCCAGCAGTACTAAACGAGATGTGTCCCATATTACCCCTGATTAGGGCTATAAGGCCTTAATCCTACATACCTAAGCGTATCAGTATATAGATAAGGTTCGAGCGTGAACCAAGAGCTATCCTTGCTGGATAGAGATAATCCACAGGTATCCAGGACGTTTCTTTTAGGCCTCAACTGAGCATTTACTCGGTAGGGACTACCAGAAGAAGTTGCGAATGTTATACCGGGCGATCAGAAAGCAGGTTCTGCGAATCTTTCTTACCTGCTACAGGCAACCTCATCAGGAGTACTCGGAGTCCCCAAGAGAGTCGTAGTTGGAATCGGCCCATGATAGATGGAGCAACCCTCTATGGGTTCAAGGGCTACATGAGTGGCCGTAGCTGACCAGCCTTCAGAATCAGCGTTGACGGATATACTCACATCGCGAGAACTGATGAAGGCCAAATCTGATTTTTCTGCAGTATAGGAATACTCGCTGGCGTAGTAGATCTCCTGCTGACTTGCCAGGTTCTTGAGATCAGCTTCCATGGCAGCGAAATACGATCTATGTGTCGTGTTGGAAACCTTGGGAATCGCTATGGCTACCAAGATGCCCAAAATCACGATGACTATAAGTAGGTCTATAAGTGTAAAGCCCTGTTTGTTACTCATTTTGGGCCCCGAGTCTTGTATGGCAATCATCCATGAGTAGAACATCCACAGAAAGAACGTAGCTCTAAAGTTCAATCAGGAGAAAGATTCGTATTCCAGGGATCTTCGAGCGGTGGCGTCCATCGAGGTGCACGCGGAGGCCAACAATTACTCTTGAGGATCCATCCTAGAGCGGAAACACCATCTCTCCAGCCGATTTTCTTTCCTTCGGAGTACGAACGTCCGTGATAACTGATCGGTAACTCGTATATGCGTGCACCCGCTTGAGCCAGACGAGCGGTGAGTTCCGGCTCAATCCCAAACCTCTTAGTGGATAGGGGAAGTGAACGAAGCAGATCAGCGCGGATCATCTTATAGCAGGTCTCCATGTCGGTAAGATTCACGTCAGTTAGGATATTTGACAGAAGTGTTAACAGGCGATTCCCAACTGAGTGCCAAAACAACAAGACGCGATGAGGGCCACCCAAAAAACGTGAACCGTAAACAGCATCAGCCTTGCCACTTAGGATCGGCTCCAAAAGAACAGGAAGTTCCTGCGGATCATACTCAAGATCAGCGTCCTGAATGACTACGACATGCCCTGTCACATGCTCAAATCCCGTACGAAGCGCAGCACCTTTCCCCAGATTATTCTCATGGATGCACAGTTGGTCAATCAACTCATCTGCAAGGTCGACTAATAGATCACGCGTCCCATCGGTTGAGCCATCATCAACGACGATCACATCTAAATTAAGTGGTACCTCTCGGACTTGGCGCAGTAATTTCTCCACCGTTGCTATCTCGTTATAAACCGGAATTACAACGGAAAGCACCACCCTGTCCCAAGGGAGAGAGGCACTCCGCGGAACGGTAGAGCCAATTTGTGAACTTTTCTTATCTGGACTTCTCTGAGCCATAGCGATTCTAGAGACCTTCAGCGTTGATTGAGCCTCATGGGTGAGCCCCAAGCCGGTAAATCTGTTATGTATACCTGTGTAGTCGCCAGCACTAAGTCGGGTCGCAGCTAACCGGGGTTAGTACATTACCCAGGCCGAGCGATCTTACGGATATCTCCTGGCATTGCATACCCGATGCCAGAAAGCCGCCCAACTGGTAGTAGTGCCTCAGGATCGACCTCTGATCTACCTTTGATCAGAGGAAGTGAGGCGTCCAACCTGATTCCAACTACTCTCCCGATCACAAGCGTGTTGGGAGCAGCACCCAAGGCCACCTCTTGTTCGAGGACGCACTCAAGTACCGCTGGACATCCATCGACATATGGCGCATTTACACGATTAGACGGTTCGGCCTTTAATCCAGCAAGCTCAAACTCGTTTACGGCCGCGTCTACTTCGG
This sequence comes from uncultured bacterium, assembly GCA_963934665.1. GTDB lineage: Bacteria > Gemmatimonadota > Gemmatimonadetes > Longimicrobiales > Gaopeijiaceae > UBA1142. The sequence continues at coordinate 18,480 of CAWVZF010000023.1, forward strand.
CAGAGGTGAGATTCATTACATCGAGTTGTGAAGCTGTAACAACATTAGCGCAAAAGGCGAGCCGGCTCCTGATATTAATTAAGGTGTCTTTCGGGCCAGTTGACCGGTGACCGACTGAAACACCAACCAGCATCGGTGCGTGAGACAGAGCAGAAAAATAGCTGAAGGGCGCTAAATTCGGTGTATCATCGGACCCCCAAGTTGAGATCCAACCGATTGGACGCGGAACTACCAGGGATGTTAGAAGCTGATAGCGTTCGCTAGCAGAGATCTCACCTGTATCAATTGATCGCACCCCTTCATCCGATTTCGGACTAAGGGACTTATCATAACCCGTACTCAATGGTTCGCGGGTACTTCCAGGATCTGCCCGGCATAGATTGTGCTTCCCTGAAGTCCGTTTACCTGTCTGAGCTCATTTACAGTGGTTTGGTGTCTTCTGGCAATCGTCCACAAAGAGTCCCCAGATCTTACTGTGTAGGATATTTCTGCTGTTCGGGAAGCTGTGCGTCTCTGAAGCATCTCTACGTAGCCAGCGTATTGATTTGGGAAAATCGCAACATGGTAGTGCGGAGGATAACGCTCCCTTGTTGCCTCTAGGACACGGGTCTGCTCCAGGTCCCCGAGAACCCTCTCGAGCCACAGTCGACAGTTACGATTTCCACTGTAACGCAGATCTACAGCCATACCAGTCGGGTGGACTGACCGGTCTGAGGCGTTACGCGGTTGTCGTTCGATTGGCCGTGTCAGGCTCGTAATAACTAACTGTTCACCGCAAGCAGCCATGTACTGACGGGACAGACGTTCAATGAAGAGTGCGACTTCTGGCCGAGCGAATGGAAATGACACTGCATGCAGTTGAAAATCACGGGTCGGACTTACTCTGACGAGCCACCCTTGTGAAGCGAAGTACCCCACCCGTTCAGGCGTATCTATATAGGTGAAGTCATGCTCCTCTGCGACCCGATTCTGAAGATCTAGCGATTTGCTCGAACCTCTCAAGGTCTGCCCGGAAGCCGGAGTGGTCCAAGCCACTAGTAGAATCAGAAAGAGGAGGCGACTAAAAACCCTTTTAGCGGCACACTCTGTTACAACTGTTCTTGTCATAGCACCCCATATGTAAACATATGTTTTCACTGAGACAAGGATCTCTCCTGTGCTACTGCATGGTGCTCTGCGACGACCCCTATACTTAACCCTGAGTAGCGGAGTATAGCTGAGCTACAACATCCCAATTTACAACATTCCACCAAGCAGAAAGGTAGTCGGGACGACGGTTCTGGTAGTTCAGATAATATGCGTGCTCCCAGACATCCACCCCGAGGATCGGCGTCATTCCCTTCATCAAGGGGCTATCCTGATTAGCGGTTGAGAAGCAACAAACCGCCCCATCACCGTCAACGCATAACCACCCCCACCCCGATCCAAACTGACCTCCTGCGGCAGCCTGGAACTTAGATTTGAAGTCGTCTAACGATCCAAAAGCATTATTGATGGCTAACGAAAGATCTCCCGAAGGGCTGTCTGCTCCACCCGGTGTCATGACCGACCAGAAGAGAGCATGGTTCACATAGCCACCCCCATTATTTCTGACCACTCCTCTGATCGATTCTGGAAGTGCTTCAATGTTAGAGAGCAAGCTCTCCACACTATGACCATGAAAATCGGAATGGTCTGCTAACGCAGCATTAAGATTGCTGGTATACGCAGCGTGATGTTTACCGTGATGGATGCCCATCGTTCGGGCATCAATATAGGGCTCGAGTGCATCGTGATCGTACCCGAGGTCCGGAAGTTCGAATGGATAGGCCATGTAGTATGACTCCTTAGCTCTGCTGATATCTAAGCAAAATGAATAGTGTTCCGGCGCCGTGTAGGTCCCTTAAACTCCTCCTCCAATCCTATCCGCAGCCCTCACCCAGGGTTTTCTCTCGAAGTAGCTCTTGGTCTCCTCAACAACAGTTGGAGCAAGGAAAATAAGGGCAATTAAGTTTGGCCAAATAACAATCGCCAGCGCGACGTCACCTAACGCCCATACGACCGCTAGTGGAAGCACTGCCCCCAGAAAGTGTGCTGTTAGAAAAAGCACTTTATAGGGTAACAATGCGCTCTGTCCGAAAAGATAGTGGGCACATCTATCTCCGTAGTAACTCCAGGAAATCGCGGTGGAGATTCCAAAAAGCAACACACCAAACACGACGATTAAATGGCCCCAATCTCCTAAAGGAGCCAACCCTTCTCGGAATGCTGCAGCTGTCAGGGGCGCTGCATTCTCTACTGCGTCTCCGTAAAGCGAAGAAAGAGTGTCTAGGCCCGAGGCGTTAACAGCCGTTCCTAGTTGAGGAAAAACTGTTCCAGTAAATAACTGTGTCTGTGCTTCGTCAACGTATAGTCTATTGACAGGTGCCTCATGCCATGAAACGAGGGGATCACCCACTCCCGCCTGTAGATGTGCACCCTCAATGATCACGATCTCGTCAGGTGCCCTTACCCCCTCATATCTACTCTCCGTAGTCTGTGTAGTATAAGTGATGTCTCCTCCATCGAGTGTGATCTCTGTCGGGAACCGTTCCGAATAAGTTCCTGTCAGAATAATGACAAGACCCGTGAACGAGCAGATCACGATGGTGTCGATGAACGGCTCCAGCAGCGCAACTACACCCTCTGATACCGGCTCATTGGTTTTTGCCGCAGCATGTGCAATAGGTGCTGAACCCTGACCAGCTTCGTTCGAAAAAAGACCTCGCCGTACGCCCCACATCAGAGTAACGATGAAAACACCCGCGCCTATCCCAGCGACACCTGCTTGCGGGTTAAAAGCTTCAGTGAAGATCGTGACAAAGGCACCCGGTACTGCACCTAAGTTCATCAGGATGATCAGTAGTGCACCGGCCACGTAGATACCCGCCATGATCGGCGCTAGGACTGCGGTCACTCGGCCGATGCGCGCGATTCCACCAAGGATCACAGCAGCGACAATGCTTGCAGTGATCGCTCCAGTGATCCATAGAGGCACGCCGAATGTAGTACCCAATTGATCAGCAACCGTGTTTGCCTGTACGGCGTTCCCCGTAAAGAACGCGGTAAAGGCAAGCATGAGTGCAAAGAAAACGGCCACCGGTTTCCACTTCGGTCCGAGTCCCTTCTCGATGTAGTACATCGGTCCACCTGCTACTGTCCCGCGTTCATCTTCAATTCGGTACTTCTGAGCTAGCGTGACCTCCGAGTATTTCGTTGCCATACCCAAGAAGGCAGTCACCCACATCCAGAAGAGCGCTCCGGGACCACCCCAGTGAATCGCCATCGCCACCCCAGCGATGTTGCCTATACCTACTGTAGCTGAGAGGGCTGTAGTCAGGGCCTGGAAATGTGATACGTCTCCGGGATCATCGGGGTCATCGTATTTTCCACTGGTGACTCCGAAGCCATGTGCAAGGCGGGTAATCTGGACAAAGCCCGTCCGGACTGTCAGGTACAGACCGGTGCCGAGCAAAAGGATCACCATGAATGCAACTGTCTCACCACCGATTGGGATTCCGATCTCGATGATGTACGTGTTGGCGAAGTCTACGATGGGCTGCAGTAGGCTATTTAACCAATTCATGAGCGTCTATTCCCTATAAGGCATGGGTGGGGAGACAGGTATAGATATCAGATCACCTGATTACGCAGCTGCTAAAGCCGTATCACAGACGTGAGCAGCAACCATGTAGGCGAGTAACTCGTGTGCTCGGTTCACGATCTCATCCACCGATGGGCTCTCTTGGAACATCTCCTCAGCCTTATCACGCAATTCAGGGATGGTCGGCAGATGTGGTAATGACATCTCAGCGATCCGTGTTTCGAGTTGGTCTCGGGTACGTTTTGCCCGGTCGGAAAGATCTTCCAATGTATGGGACTCGGCCCATGACTCCCTGACCCGAGCTGAAATGGTCTCAACGCTGAACGACCCCGCCAATTCAGTGGCAACCTTATCTAGCACTTTTCGTCCGATCGGGTTCACTCCTCGAATAACTTCATCTGGTGGTGATCTGAGATCCCAAACCAACCCGAACCAAGACATAACCTTCAGGATATAATAGGAGATATCGATCTCCCACCAACGAAAGCCCTGACGAGTCGAACTCTGGTAGTGGTGATGGTTATTGTGCCAACCTTCACCGAGCGTAATAAGCGCCAGGAAAAAGTTGTTACGTGAGTCGTCGCCGGTCAGATAACGCTGAGAGCCCCACTCGTGTGACAGAGAATTGATAGAAAAAGTACCGTGGTAGAGTGCAACGGTACTCCAGAAAAATCCGACCACGAGCATGGGCCATCCACCCCATAGCCACATGCCAAATCCAAGCAGGATCGCCGGTGTATAATTTGTCTTATTTAGGATTACAAGCTCTCGGTATTGTGTGAGGTCCCTAACCGTTCCGGGATCAGGCTCCCAATTCTTCGGATTGAAGATCCAGCCAAAGTGTGAATACCAGAACCCAAAATGCCGAGGAGAATGAACATCTTCCGGGGTGTCAGAATGCAGATGATGATGACGATGAACTGCTGCCCACCAAATTGCACCTCGTTGAGCAGATGTTTGACCCAAGAACGCAATGAGGAATTGCATAACTCGGTTGGTCTTATACGACCGGTGACTAAAGTACCGGTGGTATCCTGCCGTGATCGCCCACATACGAATAAAGTAGAGCACCACCGCAACCCATAGAGCCTGCAGGGTCACTCCAGTCCATATCGCTCCAAAACAAGCTAGATGGACGAGAACAAATGGGATCGTGGTCGGGTAGACGATATCGTCTTGCGGCGCGTGGGCGTGGTCACTGGCCACTCCCTTTCCTCCGGTCAAAAGATGGGTAAGGGTGCGCAACAACGGCCGAACGTAATGAAGGATAGGCAAGTAGCCAAGGATTGACGAAGTTTATTACAGTCGTGAGTGTTTGATTCAGCTGTTTATTTTGACTTTTTAGAAGTAAGGATAAACGAAGCCCTGACCTCAATATTTAACATTAAATCTGCGACCAAAGAGACTTATGAGCGACATAGCTGTAATGCCTGAACAGGAAGCAACTGTGAGTCAACTAGAGTACAAAGTGAAGGACCTTGCCCTCTCTGAGTGGGGGAGAAACGAGATACGTCTCGCCGAACACGAAATGCCAGGATTAATGGCGGCTCGTGCTGAATACGGTCCGGAACAACCTCTCGCCGGTCTCAAAGTAGCCGGCTCACTGCACATGACCATTCAAACCGCTGTCCTGATCGAAACGCTCATGGATCTCGGGGCTGATGTGCGCTGGGCTTCGTGCAATATTTTCTCCACGCAGGACCATGCAGCCGCGGCCGTCGTTGTTGGAAGAGAAGGAACCCCGGAAAATCCAAGCGGAGCATCTGTTTTTGCTTGGAAAGGAGAAACGTTAGAGGAATACTGGTGGTGCACGGATCAAATGATCACATGGCCGGACGGATCAGGGCCTGACCTGCTCGTTGACGATGGCGGAGATGCGACCCTGCTCATTCACAAGGGTGTTGAGTTCGCTGTTCCCGAAGGTATTCCTGATTTCGATCCAAAAAATGATCCAGAAGAGTGGCAAGTCATCTTGCAATTGATCCATCGCACGCTCTCCGAAGATCCAGGAAAGTGGGAGCGAATTGCTTCATCTGTCCGAGGAGTGTCCGAGGAGACCACAACCGGCGTCAAAAGACTTTACGAGATGGAAGAAGCCGGCACTCTTCTCTTCCCCGCAATTAACGTTAATGACTCAGTCACTAAGTCGAAGTTTGACAACCTATATGGTTGCCGCCACTCGGTAGTCGATGGATTGAACAGAGCAACCGATGTCATGCTCTCCGGGAAAACTGCAGTGATCCTTGGATACGGCGATGTAGGCAAAGGGTGCGCGCAAGCACTCAAGAGCCAAGGTGCACGAGTAGTCGTAGCGGAAATAGACCCCATATGTGCACTTCAAGCTTTAATGGAAGGGTACTCTGTGTTAAGGCTTGAAGATGTCTTGGAGACAGCTGATATATTCGTCACAGCAACCGGAAACCGAGACATCATCACGGCGGCTGATATGGCCTCTATGAAGGACAAGGCTATAGTGGCGAATATCGGCCACTTTGATAATGAGATCGATATGGCTGGCTTGGAAGATGTCCCAGGGATCGTTAAGAATGAAATCAAGCCACAATATCACGAATGGACTTTCCCGGATGGCCACTCTGTGCTGATCCTCTCGGAAGGGCGACTTATGAATCTAGGGAACGCGACAGGGCACCCAAGCTTTGTGATGTCGGCTTCCTTCACAAACCAAGTCATCGCTCAGATCGAACTTGCTGGAAACACTGACAAGTATGAGAAAAGTGTTTATGTGCTTCCAAAACACTTGGATGAGAAAGTTGCCAGACTCCATCTGGATAAACTTGGTGCGAAGTTAACGGAGCTTACGGACGAGCAATCAGACTATATCAGCATACCCAAGGACGGACCCTATAAGCCTGACTACTATCGCTACTAGAGAATAGATGTGGTCAGCATCTCACCAAGCCCTGGACTCAGCCGATCACGATAAGACGGAGTGCACAGGCCAGAATTATTAGAGTCAGAACGTGGCGAACCCAATTCTGACCTTTGAGGATCTGAAGACGTACTCCGAACGTTGCACCCAAAACCTGGCCAGCAGCTAATGCCAGCCCCATCCCCCAGTTTATCATTCCCGAGTAGGTGAACAGGATGACGGTGGCCAGGGTGAATAAGAAGACAAGAGGAGCCTTGATCGCGTTACCTCGGATGAGATCAAGACCATTAGCCGAAGTAATCGTAAGTACAATAAATCCGACGCCGGCCTGTATAAAACCACCATACACCCCAACGAGAAAAAAAGCAGCGCGTGAGGTCCACCTCGCTGTTCCAGTTGGTGGAAAATGACGTCCTTCATCGGGAGGCCTGATCGGGTTCCAGAATAACCAGCCTGCCGCTAAGACTAAGACAACCGACAAGATTCTTTGAAAGGCAAAATCAGGAACCATAAGGGCTGCGACCGTTCCGAGTACCGCACCAATCAGCGCTGGTGGAGCTGCGAGTTTCAGCCAACTGACAGGAACAAGCCCACTTCTTCGAAAGGTCTCGCTGGCACCGATTCCACCACTCAGAACTGCGATACGGTTCGTGGCGTTCGCTACAGTCGGTGGTAAACCCAAAAAGATCAGCAGAGGTAGAGTGAATAAAGAGCCCCCACCTGCAATCGAATTGACAGTACCCGCGGCCAACCCAGCTAGGAATAGAACCACGCCAGTGATTACTAGGTCTATTGGCAACAGTGGGTCCAGCAGTTGAGTGAAATGGTTACTAACGAAAATATGATCCTATACTACCATCTGTATAAGCGAACAGAGTGAGGGTCCAGAGTGTAGGCACTGGTAACCAGCGATGAAGAACGTGCCTTGAATATAGCCGGACGAAGTACCTAGCTTCCATGTGGGGCGCTTTACTCGAACTCGGTGTGTATGGAGTAGCGATGCGCTTAGGAGTCC
>CAWVZF010000024.1:0-25727 GCA_963934665.1 uncultured bacterium
CGGCAGGATGAGAGACAACGTAGCCGCTCTCGCCGCCCCCGACGGAGTACATCCATTCAGTGCTGACTCCACGCGGGTTACTCAGATGACCGGGATCCGATGATACGCAAACGGTTGAGTTATCCTGTTGCGCGCCACATGCGTGGTATGGGAAGTCTGCCGTTGTCGCCAAGCGGTAGATCTGCGCCGTTGGATACTGCATCTCAGTCCATGTCTTCCCCCCATTAACTGAGACGACACCACCACCATCGTTGCCGTCGATCATCCGATCTGGGTTTATCGGGTCAATCCATAGGTCATGATGGTCGGCATGCGTTTCCGGAACACTCACAAGTGTGCGCCCTGAGTCCGTAGACTTCATAAGCCTAAAGTTCAGGATATATATGGTATTTCGGTCAACGGGATCGGCCTGAATACGCTGGAAATAGAAGGCGCGCTGCCATATATCTCGATGTGTATTTACGAGGGCCCATGACATCCCCCCATCGTCCGACAGATAAAGACCACCGTCCTCCGCCTCGATATTCGCCCATACCCTTTCCGAGTCCGCCCCGGACACGGTGACTGTCATTTTCCCGAGCACCCCAGATGGGAAACCAGGTGTATGGGTCAACTCAGACCACGTCTCACCACCGTCGGTTGTCTTGAAAATCCCTGAGCCGGATCCTCCGCTCCAAAGTTGCCAGGGCTTCCGGTAGACCTCCCAGAGGGTCGCATACAGAACATCGGGGTCATTCGGATCCATAACGAGGTCGACCGCACCGGTACGATCATCACGGAAGAGGATTTTCTCCCAGGTCGCACCGCCATCGGTAGTTCGGAATACGCCGCGGTCTGCACTCGGCCCGAACGGGTGGCCGAGCGCTGCAACGTACGCCCGCTCTGGATCAGCCGGGTGTACCCGAATACGCCCAATCGCATGCGTATCCTGAAGCCCAAGATGGTGCCAGGTGTGTCCACCGTCGTCGGTACGGTACACCCCGTCACCTTGGAGCACGTTAGCGCGGAGCTGCACTTCACCCATCCCGATATAGACGATGTCCGGATCCGACTCTGCGACCGTCACCGCACCGATTGAGGCGCTCCCGATCTGACCATCGGTTACCGGAAACCAAGACGAGCCGCCGTCCGTCGTCTTGAAGAGTCCTCCGCCCGTCGCCCCGAAATAGTATTCAAACGGGCGTCCGCTGTGGCCGGCCACAGCGATCGAGCGTCCACCACGATCTGGACCAATCGAGCGCCACCCGAGTGGTGGCATGAGCGCTGACAGATCCTCTGTGGACTGAGGTGATGCCGGAGACCCTAGTACTGCAAAGAACGCAGCCAAGATCAAGCTTGGACCGGTAATCCTCATGGATCTCTTCGTGGACGCATCAGGACTCCTGAACATTTTCATCAACCAGAACAGAAACCCTCAACTCCCTTCATGTACCCCAGCCAATACAAAAGCACCGCCAGCCAAGCCCGTAGTATGCAGCATTGGAGTCATCCACGTACCGGCTCCGCCACCCATGATCCCAGGCACGTGTATGGTGACCACGATCAGCAGCAGCAGCAGCCCAAGAAGATTCATCGCGAGAGCCGTATGTTTTCCTGTATAGACACTCACTGCTGCTAGGAGAAAGCAAACACCCGTCAAGTAAACCCATAAAGACTGAGCAAACGGAATCGGAACCATGCCGGCAAATGCGTCGGTTCTTGTAAAGTGAAAGATTCCAAATGCTACAACGGGAACGGTATAGAGATATTTGCCCAACATTGGTAGAGACATGATTAACCTTTGAATAGTTGGATAGTTTGTGCCTTGTGCACGGCCTAATTCACAACCTAATCAGTTCTGGGATCGGCCCAGTGCTCGGGCTTCTTCATCATCCAGAACTGGTGTCACATCACAATCGCAAACCTCGTTCCAATTTAGGAGATAGTTCATAACTGCAGCTGCACTATCTGACTCAAATATGGCTACACCTGTGGCTGAAACTGGCTCATGCCACCGGCCGATAAGTGTGGCGGAATCTCCGATCAATTCCTGATCCTGCTCAGGCGTCATATCACTGAATATTTTCAATGTACCATGCCGAGCTTCTCCATCTGGAATTACCCATGTAACCATGAACTTCATGTCAGACTCCTCTCTAGAATATGAAATGACTCAAGCAGTCTAATTTCTATAGTATGGATCAACTAGAGCGATCCGTGTTAGGTGGCGCGATACTACAGGTGATCGCATCCTAGACCGGGTCAGAGCACTCTTCTCACCTGCCTCGCCCCTAACTACCGGATATTCGCATGCGCCCATCCCGTTCCGTGGTCGTGCCCCTGCTTGCACTCGCCTTGTTACTGCCCTTTGGTGCCAATGCTCAGATCCCCATGGGGTCACCACTACCGATGGACCCAAACGTCACTGTGGGCGAACTCGAGAACGGGCTACGCTACTACATCCGGCAAAACAGCCAGCCGGAGAATCGCGCCGAACTGCGCTTGGTGGTGAACGCTGGATCGGTCCTGGAGGACGACACGCAGCTCGGTCTTGCTCACCTCGCCGAGCACATGGCGTTCAATGGCACTGAAAACTTCGAGAAGCAGGAACTCATCGACTACCTCGAATCGATCGGCATGGCATTCGGACCCTCGGTCAATGCCTATACGAGCTTCGATGAGACCGTCTATATGCTCCAGGTACCGACAGAGGATACCGAGACAATCACCACCGGATTCCAGATCCTCGAGGACTGGGCTCATCTGGTGAGTTTTGAGCCTGAAGAGATCGATAAGGAACGGGGCGTAGTCATCGAGGAATGGCGCCTAGGGCGCGGAGCCGGTGCACGCATTCAGGACCAACAGTTCCCGATTTTGTTCGCTGACTCACGCTACGCGGAGCGCCTCCCTATCGGGAAGGTAGAACTGTTGCAGAACTTCCCCCACGAGGAGCTCACCCGGTTCTACAACACTTGGTACCGCGCCGATCTCATGGCGGTGGTAGCGGTCGGCGACTTCGATCCTGAAGAAATTGAGGAGCTGATTCAGACACACTTCAATCGGCTACCGGTTCCGGAAACACCCCTGGAACGTCCGTACTTCGACATTCCGGATCACGCGGAAACCTATTATGCGATTGCCTCAGACCCCGAAGCTACAGGCTCTCAGGTCGGGGTTCTGGCATTGCAGGACCCACGCGAAGTGAGAACAGTCGGCGGCTATCGCGAGGCACTGGTTGACGCACTCGTGAGCGGCATGATGAACAACCGGCTTCAGGAGCTCACACAGCAGGCTGACCCACCGTTCGTAGCGGCATTTTCGGGACACGGAGAGTTCGTCCGCGCGAAGAGTGCCTTTCAGATCTTGGCATTGGTTCAGGAAGATGGGCACGCACGCGGCCTCGAGGCCCTTTTCGTCGAGGCGGAACGAGCAGCCCGTCACGGCTTCACAGTGGGTGAGTTGGAGCGTCAGAAGCTTGATCTGGTTCGAGAACTGGAGCAAACATTCAACGACCGTGAGAACCAAGAGTCTCTTCAGTTTGCCAGCGAGTACGTCAGCCATTTCCTGCAGGGCAACGCGATTCCGGGCATTGAATTCGAGTACATGGCCGCACAGGCGCTGATGCAGACCATCGACTTGGGTCTTGTGAATGAGACAGCGCAAGCCAACCTCGAGCAAACCAACCGAGTCGTGTTAGCTGATGCTATAGATAAACCTGGACTCACCACTCCTTCTCAGGCGGACCTCGAGCAAGTCCTTACCGGAGTTACGAGCATGGAGATCGAGCCGTATGTGGATGCCACGCTTGATGAGCCGCTTGTGCCCGAACCCCCCGAACCTGGCTCAATCGTTTCCGAAAGCGTGATCGATGAGTTGAACATGACGGTTTGGACTCTATCGAACGGGGTCACCGTTTGGCTGAAACCGACGGATTTCAAAGAAGATGAGATTGCCATGCAGGCTACCAGCCCCGGCGGCTGGTCCAATTCAAACTTGGAGGATCATCAGTCAGCGGCGATTGCTGCAGGGCTGGTCCAGCAAGGCGGCGTAGGAGCTTTCTCAACGATCGACCTCCAAAAGGCACTTGCAGGCAAGGCAGTCCGAGTGTCTCCATCCATTGACCAGAATACGGAAGGAATGAGTGGCTCTGCATCTCCCGAGGACCTCGAGACGATGCTCCAGCTGGTTTGGCTCTACTTCACGGCACCGCGCGAAGATGAAACGGCTTTTCAGGCATTCATGGCTCAGGGTCGGGCAGTCCTGGAAAATCTCGGATCGAACCCGATGACGGCTTTCTCAGACACTTTCAGCGTGACCATGGCCCAAGGACATCCTAGATCTCGGCCGCTTTCGCTAAGCGTCCTGGACGAAATTGACCTAGAAACCGGGGTTGATTTCTACAGAGAACGCTTCGCCGATGCGAGTGACTTCACATTCGTGTTCGTAGGAGCCATCGACCTAGACATCATGCGCCCGCTAGCCGAACAGTACCTGGGCTCCCTACCCAGAATAGAGAGAGCAGATAGCCACGTGGATTTAGATATTGATCCACCGGACGCACAGATTCAGAAGACCGTGCGTGCAGGGGTTGAGCCACAGAGCCAAACAATTATGGCCTTCACCGGCCCATTTGATTATACGGCTCAAAACCGCGTGGGAATGCGCGTGATGGCACAGGCCCTGGAGTTGCGCCTTAGAGAAAGGATGCGAGAGGACCTTGGTGGCACTTACGGCGTGGGGGTAACTGGAGGCTACGAGCAAATCCCTGAGGAACGTTACACTGTTACGGTAGCGTTCGGATCAGACCCGCTACGAGCGGAAGAGTTGCGCAGTGTAGTATTTGAGGAACTCCGCAACCTACAGGTAGAAGGGCCAAGCCAAGAAGACGTCGATAAAGCGGTCGAGGGAGAGCGACGCACCCGCGAGACCAATGTGCGGTTGAATCCCTACTGGGCAGCCCAACTCATAGGAGCTAAGGCGTCGGGTCAGGACCCTCGCTTCCTTCTTGACACAACGACCATCGATGCCGTCACCATCGAATCGATCCAAGAAGATGCACGACGTTATCTGAACGAAGATCGAGTGGTGATCGTAACGCTGCTACCAACTGAAACGATCGGGAGACAATAATAAACCCAGCCGAATAATCTCATTCTCATGCATCTCGATAAATAATCTTCATGTCTGGTCGCTCGGTGAAATAGTAGTGCACCCAGATATAGAGATGACTGAATAATGCCACCGATAAAGCTGCCTTTGACTGGAGCAGGAATCCCGGAACCCAAGCCAGGAAGAATCCAAATGTATACATACCGTTTCGAGTGTACTTGAAAACCCCCTGATCTACCAACGGTTTTAGCCTGTATTCTTCCGGGGAAAAATGATCCACCCCGAAAGCCCGGTCGAATCCAAAATATTTCTTTACCGAATAGAACAAATAAACGGCTGGGATCAGGAATATCGCTGATAGCACATAGGAAAACGTGGAGTTGATGTCCAATGTCATCCTACCTGAAATCGCAAGCAGGACAATCAGTACGGGTCTCGAAAGCCCAAGGATTGCGAAGCCTGTCTTATAGACGTTGAAGCTATTTTCTCCAAACAGATTTGAGAGTCCTTGGTAATGCAGTTCAGACCGCCAGCAAACAAGCACATAACATTGATGAATGACGGGCATCCAAATCGCAAAATTGGCCCAGGCAAGGGTACTTATTCCCCATAACTCGCCACTGAGAACTGTCGGATCTGCGTCTAGATAAGCGTAGAGGGCGAATAGCAATCCAGCCAATACCAGAATATGCCAATGCTGATGCTTAAATATTTTCATGGGCCTCGCTCAATCACTACGCTCCAGAGCTACTAGAGTCTCGCTATCGCCAGGGTGCCTCCTGAACATCACCTACATCGAGGATCGGGTGCTTTTCTCCGGTCATCTCCCAATGCACAAGTACGGTGGGGATCACACCAGCCGAGTAGAAATCATCGAAAAAACGCTTGATCGTAAAATCTTCTCCATTCTGTAGTGCTTCCTCCGCCAACAATTGTTCGATCTGAATCTTCCCCGCCACGTAACTTGTGCCGTAGCCAGGCTGGCGGAGGTAGAGATGTTGTTCGCCGCGCACTAAGTCACCATCTGGTAGCCAGCCGCGCGGTGTCCACTTGCCTGCAAAATCGACAGCCTCTTCCATCACGAACTCGTGGCCATGCAGCATCAAACCGGACGTTGCTCGAGCAGCCCTCTGAGCCAACATGATCCAGACCAATTCACGAGCCCGTGGTGAATTTTCATCCAGTAGACCCAAGTGCATGAACATTTCTTCAACACCGGTGGCGAGACCCTCAGAGCGATGGTCATAGATATTCGAGAGAGATGGTGTCGCCCGAATAGGGCTCTGATGTGGGGCTTCTCTCATGCGGGCGAGTTCGATCCAATGGTGCATATGCGGGCGAAAAGCATCCGGATCTCGATAGATGACCTCTTGGAAAAAATTCCGAATCTCTCCAGGCTCGGCAGGCGTGAAAGAACCGTTGACGGCACGTAAAGCTGCATCCGTCCAATCTTCGATGGTTTCGATTTCCTCCTGCTCTAGGAACGCCATATATAGATCTACAGACTCGTTGAGTCGGCGATCGTACTCTGCCGGGTCTTGAATGCGTTCGAGTTCAGGAAGATGCCGGTTACGGTTCTCCTCTAGTCGAAGCGAGGAGTGTGAGCGGGCAAGTTCCCGCCTCATCAGGGTGACTTGTTCTTCCCATGAAAATGGAGATAAGTGGACGTTGTGCATGTACCACGTGTATGCATCGCTGCCCACACCAGATCGGCCTGTCTTTCCTGGAAGTTCCGACGCGACCCAGTCAGCGAATTCGTCTGATGCCTGGGCCGCATTGGCCAGAGCGCGGTCTAACACATCGCTCGTCCCCGCAACCTGTTCACCATACGCTCTTAGGTCCGCAGCCTGACCACGGAACGAGCGAATCCCTGCTTCCCACAGATCACGCGCATTACTACCTGCTAGGTTTTCTTGAGCTTGTTCTAGTAAAGCTGGAATCGCAGTGAAGCGTCGCCCTAAATCGGCCGCGTCATCCATCGAAAGCGGGTATTCGTAGATCCATGTATCAATCCAACCGTGGGCGACCGGACCCTCATGTGCGGGCACGTCGCTCTCGGACAGATACATGGTTGCATAGAACGCGGGATCACGAGCCCATGGCCTTCGAACCTTATGATCAAAATCCAGCCCGTTCATTTCCGCACGAATGAGATGCCAGTCGATCTGCTGTTCTACCGGCCAATTTTCTATATCTAATGCCCATAGCCGCTCTTTCCATGTACTAAGCTCCTGTTGTTGCCGAGCCATAGCTGTCGCGGTGTAGTCAGGCACCCCATCGATGAACTCCGGACGCTCGAACTCGCGCCATTCACCAAACAGATCAACTAATTCGTTCCACGATGACTGTCCATCAAGTTGAACGGGCAAGGCAAGAAGCAGCGCGGCTGCGAAGAGCATGGCAGTACGGCTCATAAAGCTGGCTCCAGATTGTGGGCTGGGACGGATCGCGAGGATGGGATCACCGACACCGAAGAGCAAGCCTAGTCATACCCGAACCATTCCCGTGCATGCGTGAAAAATTCTCACGCATACACGGGAATAGGCACTTAATTAGCGGGAGGTAACGTCTGCCAGAGTTCATCCCTATGCGATGTGTACATCGACCACATGGGGTGGTCCATCGGTGCTGCGCCAAAGAAAGCAGCTTCGAAATCATCGATGCTATCCCATGTTTCGCTGAGCCACAGAATCTTCCAGTTGAAGCGCCCACCAGTGTTATGCTCTAGAACTACATAGCCTGCAAGAAGGTCATCGGCTATAGCACGTTCGAGCACCGGGTACATATCGTCTTCCCATATCTGACTCCACCGCGGCAGCTCAGCACGGTTCACCTGAAACTGTGCTTCGTATACGTACTGAACAGTACCTGTATCTTCTGGAACATTGCGGCGACCAATCGTCCAAACCTCATCAGTGTGCGCTTGGATCATACGGTTTTGGCGCTCAGACCCAGACGGATTTGACTCCATTAGCCGCGTGTTAAGAACCAACGCTGCAGTCTCAAAGTTTGTGTCGTCAGTACCCGAAAGACGCTGGCGTATCGTGTACTCCCCTCCGGTGTGGTGCATATGAATGCCGAATCCAGTAATCGTACCGTCAGCTACCATACTTTCTAGAATCGGACGCGTATTAGCCTCGTAAAAAGCAGTGTACTCTGGAATGTCTCCATATTTAACGTTGTATAACGAGATATAGACTCGGGTGTTAACAGGCGCGTTCTGAGCCACTAAAACGGGTGCCATCAACCCACACAGAGTTAAACCAAGGGTAATCCGACGAAGCATTACCGTACCTCCTCATTCTTATTAGGGATTTATTTCGCGCCCATTCTTCCTCGGTTTCACTCAATTCCGCAAGGGATTCAGGGCACAGGAGACGACTCGGCTTATGCTCATGACTCTTTTTTAGATCAACGTTCAGATTCCAGCCCTACTCCTCGTCAACAGTTGTTCTCCAACAGCCCGATAGCCTTCGTCGATCGCCGCGTCTGTGTGCGGCGTCGCAGCCGCATCGGAGTTCGCGATCGAGATACGACCGAAACGTTGACGGCCAATGACGCAGGGCCGGTCGTCGTCCTCGAACAATGCCCATTCGATCGGGTCGTCCAACGTGTCATACGAGTATGCATATCCATGAGGCCAACGGTTTACCGTGATCGCTTCGATATCACGCGCAGGATCGAATCCTCCACCGGAAAGCGCGCGTCCGATCTGATCCCTGATATTGTGCTCGAACGTCTCGAAGGTAGTCTCCAGAAGATCCCGACGACCGCGTCGATGTTGCTCCTTCTTGGGAAGACCGGGCGCACAGGGTGTGCGCGTCATATGGAGAACCATTGGGTCTTCAGGCGACCGTGGTGGGTTGTAGTCTCCAATCTCTAGGGCACGGCCGAGGCTGAAGTTCGAGTGATACATACCGGGACAAGTCACGCTCCTGACACCTAGATTTGTGAACGCTGTCCAGTTCCGTATTAAAACGTTGGTGTACACGATGGGCATGCGTTCACCGTAGCCAAGCGCTGACTTTTGCTCTGGTGACATCTCCGGGCAGATATAGGGGATCATGTCGTTGTGGCATGCCATGACCACGTGGTTCGCATGAACCGTCCTCGCTGCCCCATCCCGCCCCACATACGTCACTTCGACTTCTGATGCATTCTCCGGACTACCACGGTGTTGGACCCGGACTACCGTGCTATTAAGCCTGATGCGCACAGATGAGTCATCCCGATCAAGCCGCGAGTAATCGAGGTGAGCCATGATTGAGTCCTCCAGCGTCGACCCCGGAAGCGCGTCGGGGATCATAGCCCGCACAAGGAGGCGAGCGAGTGTCGCATTACCATCGGGAAGCTCGATGGTAGGCCCACCACTGAACTGTCGTTCACGCCCATGCTGTCCACCACCGATGTGGGTAAGCGGTCCAACCCGAGACAACGGCTGCAGATCGAGTTGCTGAAATCCCGGATAGCCCATAGCCCAAGCATAGAGCGCGGGCAGCGCGTCGATACCAACGCAGAACAAGCCTTTTGGTCTGTCGTCATAGAATGGAATGACTTCCGGCCCGACACGAGCATGCTCGATGAGAAAAGTTGCATAGCTCATTCTGGCGAGCCTCGTCTTCCGCTCTCCATCAGAAAGACCAGACCATCCGTCTACCGTGGCGCCGATCTCTTCAAGCCTCACGATGTCTCGCCGCACATTCTCAGATAACGGGGTCTGAGCGAGCCATCCCTGTCGGTCGCCGTTCGGCCCAAAACTACCCGCAGACCCTGTCACGAGACGATCATCCCCGAAGATCTCTCGGCTGAAAAACGTGCTTCCCGTCAAACCCAACGATCTATAAAAGCTCCGACTTGTTGCGTCAGCAGCCTCCGCTCGTTCGAGGTCCAGACCAACCGCGGCTAGTAAGGTGCGAGCGACCGTTGAGTAGTGATCAATCGCCTCAAAGTTTGAAGTGCCACCATTCAGCAAGAGAGTGCGATCACCGTATGAAAACTCATTGCGTTTCGCGTGACCTCCGAAATCGTCGTGGTTATCCAGAATCAGAACACGAGATCCCGGCCCAGCGTTATCATGAAAGAAGAATCCAGCCGACAACCCGCTCAGCCCTCCACCTACAACGACCATGTCATAGCGCTCGCCCGAGTCTTCTCCAGTCCATGTTCTTCCGTCACGGAAGCCATGAGCAACCTCGAATGAACCGCTGTGGCTGCCTCGCATACCCGTTTCTGCTGGCGGATAATACGCCTGCTGATGTCGGTTGTATCCGAACCAGGGATCAGCAGACTTATCGAGTTTCTGTGAGGACAGCATCGACCCACCAACGGTCACAGCGACCCCGTTGAGGAAGTCGCGGCGGGTAATGTCCCGGCCCATTCCGAGTTCGCGATCATAGGCCTTCGACATCATTGTCCCCCTGCACCGAGGTCTAGTAGGGTGATCGGCACGAGCTTTGCCCGAAACGGCCATCCTTGTATCTGCGCCAACTTGCAGAGGTACAGTCGATCAAGCCAGTTCAGCTTCGCGCTCGGGGGAGGAGAGGGCGCGGTCGACTATCTTAGCAATCTGAATGTCCTGGATCGCAACCCCTGTGAGATCCACAACTGTGATTTGGTCTTCGTTTGTCCGACCAATTGTGGGATTCTTAATCACTTGCCCCAATTCCAGAATGGAGTCCTCCCTAATCTGTCCTCCCTGGACCGCGGCACAACATTCGCCGTGATCAACACATTGCGAAATGCTGTCTGCGACAACTAGATCCGCCTTTGCCAAGAGTTCAGCTTCGAGTTCCTGCTTTCCGTGATCGTCTGAGCCCATCGCGGTAATGTGCGTTCCTTCTTGCACTAAATCAGCGCGAATTAAGGGATTCCTGGCAGAAGTCGTGGTGACTATAAGATTGCATTGTGAAACCAGATCATCGAGTACCTCTGCTGCCTTGATTTCCAGCCCCCACGTCTGAATTCGCTCTCGAGATTGAAGATCTTCAATCATACGCTGCACTTTGGTCGAATCCCTACCCCAGATGATGCAGCTCCTACAGTCAATAACATCACGCAACATTTCGAGTTGCATCCTGGCTTGGACGCCAGTTCCGACGATGCCAATGTGATGGATATTCCCCGCAGCCAAGTGCTTTGCTGCGACTGCACCGGCGGCCGCAGTACGCATATCAGTGAGCCAACATTTATCCAATAAAATGAGCTTGAGACCTCCGGTCTTCTGACTGAAGACCAGAAGCAACCCATCACTGACCGGCAGCCCCAATTCCGGATTTTTATAGAACCCTGAGGCCATCTTCAGGACATAGTAGTCGTCACCGGAGACAAATCCGTACTTGATGTGAACGTCACCTGGCGGGTCATCAAAATGAAGAAATCCAACCGGTGGAACCTTAACCCGACCTTCCGAATAAAGAACAAATCCAGTTTCAATCTCCCGGATCAGCTGCGGGATATCTATCAGGCGCTTGATTTCATCGAGCTCGAGCACAGTGGCCATCGGCATGCCTTATTTCGGGAATTCCGAATGATAGATCGTCACGACTGATGCCAAGGCATCTGGTCGCCTCGACGCTATCGCCCGGGTCCCAGAAGCACGGCATTGATAAAGAGGAGCTCGGTAGCCTCAGTATACGCCCGGTAGTTTGGGTCTTCAGCAAAGGCGACAATCTGGCCACTGCCATACGACTCATGCATCAGGAATGCCTTATTCGCGAGCTGCGGGCGTGCCTCATCCCACACGATACCACTCAGCACCAGATCATCGAGATCTCCGTAACGGCCTACATTTGTGCCGTTATCGAGCGTCATCGGCGTGAAAACACGGCTGCCCTGAACCAGTACTCCAATTTCTCCATCAGTCCCCGAAGCCAGCCAATGTTCGGTATCTAGCACTGTCCTCAGGATCGCACCCGGAACCGACTCGGGGCCTTCATCCTCAGGAACGATTTCGTCTAGATACTCAATCGGCTGATCGGGTGTCTCGTCCCTAGGAGGATCATCACCTACAGCTCTCCCTCCTCTGCGCTCAGCGGTTGTCGAAAGCAGCTCAGCTCGAATCGCCCACCCCGTAGATGCTGCCATTGTGATCATCGTACCGCCATTGGACATCCAGTTGCGCAGCTCCTGGACCATCCCCGAGTTCACCGCGCTTGAGTAGTTACCGCTCGGAAAAACGATGACGTCGTAGTCGGCAAGGTTCGCCCGCCCGAGGCTCGAAGCACGCACAGCCACAGTAGGCTGAGCATAACGCTGCTCTAGGACATAGCGGGCGAAGCCAACAGAGTTTGTCTGACCGGGAGAATCGTATACCAGGAGCACGCGGGGCGAACGCAGCGCGCGGACACTGTTACTCCCTAGCGAGGCACCCTCTTCAACGTACGAGTCGTCAATTGGGATGACCTCTGCTCCGTGAGCGGAGGCGATCCGGCCAAGCTGTTGTTGAAGGTTTGCATCGTTTTCAGCTGTACGCACGATTGCTGTGCCAACAGCGTATTCACGTCCACCAAGAGTGAACTCAGCTCCGGCCGCGCGCACTCTGATTCCATCACGAAGAGCCTCTGCTACTGCACTTGCTGTACTAGTCCCCCAGGGCATCAGGTAGCCTACGCCAGCTTCAGGAAGAGCAGTATTACTCGGATTATTGTTCTTAGATACCACCACTCCAGCCGCTCCCGTGGGGTCATCAGAGACCAAAACTTCGACATCCCATAGCAGTGATTGACTCCAAGCCGTGAGGTCGTAGATCTCGTCTGACTCACGTCGCGCCCGTCGATCGATCTGCCTCTGCACAAACTCTTCGTCCATCGGCACATCAGGATCGAGCAGGTTTCGAACAAAGCGATGTGTCGGTTGGTCCATCGGCACAATGAAGGTGCCCGTTTGTGGAATTTGCCGACCCTCCACAGTTACGGGACCGTCCGCCTCACGGACTTCGATGCCATTCTCGAGAAGCATGAATGCTAGCCTTCTCGCCATTCCTGGGTCATGCGCCGAGTGGAGTATGTATTCCGCTGGCCCACTGCGTCCGAGATCTATGCCCTCTCGTCGGAAAGCAAGATAATCTCGCAAAATGCTCTCTCGGTTCCTCGCCGATGTTTCGGCTGATGTGATCGCAGCAGTAAAGTGGTGCAGAACACCGTCTCCGTATGTTAGTAGATCGCCATCTGACTTTCTCAGTACCTGCGCACGCGCCGACGCCTGCTCATAAGTCATACCGAGCGCACCGTGACCCATCGGCCACATGTCGACATAGCCAGGATAGAACGCGTCGTAGACGTCACGGTTGAAGTATGCGAATCCGCGCTGGTCAAAGACCCTCGCATTGGCACGTCCGAACACGTCCATAAGCGCGATCTGGCGCTCGCCATACCAGGGATTAGTTGGTGGGGCGGTTGGGGGAAAGAAGTACGTCGAGTTTCCACCCATCTCGTGGAGATCGACGACGATATGTGGCCAGAAATCTAGAAAAATATCGACCTTGCCCTGCGTCTCTGGCTGACTCTGAATGAAGAGGTCCCGATTTAGGTCGAAGAGGTAGTGGTTCACCCGGCCACCCGGCCACGGCTCGTCGTGCTCTGCTGAGTAAGCTGCCTCGTTCGGCCACCGCGCCCTCGCCATCGTATTTTGTAAGACGAAACGAGAGCGCCCGTCAGGATTTTCCACCGGGTCGATCAAAACGAGGGACTCATCAAGAATCATGTCGACTGTTGGATCGCCTTGTGCAGCCAATAGATGGTACGCCTCCGCCATTGCTGCGCCGCTTGAGCTGATCTCATTTCCGTGAACGCCATGCATGAGCGCCGTTACCACAGGCAGATCAGCAATAAGTGCATCAGCATCAGCTTCTGAGAGACCATCGGGCTGAGCCAGCCGCGCGAGCCCGGCCTTTACGTCATCTAGAGCGGCAATGCGCTCAGGCGACCCAACGACCAGGATGATGAGTGGTCGTCCCTCCCAACTCTCTGCATACTGAATTAGCTGTGTGCGATCCCCTGCTGCATCCGCCAACGCCTCGAAATAGCGTACGACCTGATCCGGCGGAGTGATTTCTTCTCTGAAGTCATGACCCACGACGTCCTCAAGCGTGGGGATCGACGGATCGTATTGCGTACCAGGAACGAGTTCTTGAACCTGGGCAGAAAGCTGAATCGCAGCGGCCAACGCGAGCGTACCTAACATGATTCTAGTCCGGATAAGTTACGAAAAGGACAGGCAATATAGTGAGGATATGGTCTTGCCGCGGTACTCTGCTTCCGAAAACCACGTAAAAATTCCGACTTGGACGAAAATTGTTCCCGCGCCGAAGCTAGCTAACCGTGAAATCCGCGGTTCAGTTGTTTAGTCACGTAGTCCAAATAACGATAAGTGACAACGGAAGAGGAATCAGTGATAACGCGAACACATAAACGAGTGTTGTTTTGGAATCAGGGGACGCGTGCCGCCCCGATAGTCTTGGTTCTAGCGTTAACAGCTATGACCACTCAAGCACTCGGAGCGCAGCAGGGCGTCACGCATCAGCTACCACTTTCGTCAGAGAACATCCACTGGGGCTTCTACGACGCCTCCCTTGATCCTGTGCTCACAATCCGATCGGGAGATAGTGTCTACTTCGAAAACCTGCTCGCTCGCGGACTGCAACGTCTGCGATTAGCAGGGATCTCTGAGGATCGGTTCCTGCCATCCATGCTCAATGTTGAGGAAGAGGAGACGATCCGTGTGGGCTCACACCCACTGAATGGCCCCGTTTACGTCGAGGACGCAGAGGTGGGTGATGTATTGGAAGTTCGCCTCATCGACATCGGATTCTTGGTGGACTACGGAGTCAGTGGATTCTTGCCTGGAGGAGGTACGCTCCCGATGGACTTCCCTTCGGCTGCGCTGCGTGCCTTCGAAATCGACACCATAACTGGCACCATAACCATGACAGGCGTGGAAGGAATAGAAATTCCCGCACGCCCATTTTTCGGGTCTATTGGGGTGGCACCCCCCCTACTGCGTGGGCGCATTAACAGCACTGCCCCCGGCTATCACGTCGGTAATTTAGACAACAAAGATCTGGTTGAGGGCACAACGCTCTTTATGCCTGTCCATGTAAACGGAGCCCTACTGTCGATCGGTGACGGGCATGCGGCCCAGGGTGACGGTGAAGTGACAGGTACCGCGATTGAAGCTTCTCTATACGGAACCATTGAGGTGATCCTACACAAGGACCGCACGCTCCAATGGCCTCGGGCTGAGACACCAACGCACTACATATCTATGGGGCTAGATCCTGATCTTGATGAGGCGGCTCGGATGGCCACACGTGAAATGGTCAGGTTTCTTGTGGACGATAAGGACATGGAACCAGGAGATGCCTACATCCTATGCTCAGTTGCACTCAATCTACGCATCACCCAGCTCGTCGATGGCACGAAGGGCGTCCACGGGATGCTATCAAAGGACTTATTTCGCTAGCTGAGCTGCTCGAAATTGGTTGGAATAATCTCGGTGCTGCGGTTCAGATACCAGGAAAGCCTTGCTCGCGAACATTACCCGCGAACAAGGCTTTCCTAGCACACTTTTCGTTAAGAAAGTGCTAAGTCACTCACTTCTGTGCCTAGTCGTCTCCAGCTGCCGTAAGGCCGTTGTACACAGCAAGTAAGACACTTGCGATTGCGACACCGGCTATGACGAGGGCAAAGTTGGTTAGAAAACCATGCAGGATCTCACCAAGAAATGGAATGTCCATCAACGCTCCGTCATTGGGAACTGCCCTCTCCCCACCAGCATCTGCAATCATCGGCAGGAATACAGCCAGTACGTACATAGCTATCCGAGTTGTAACATCTGCAACCGGATACATGAATCCGCTAACGAGACCAAGCACCATTAAAGTGAGTGCGTAGTACCCAAACATATCCGGAGCAAGTACTGCAGCCAGCACAACAACCACGGATACCCACCACAAGACTTTCTGACTCATATCACGACCTCTCGTTGATGTTTCGCAACAAATGACTGAACTACAGCTTAACCGCGACTCCTTGTATATAAGTCAGCGAGGCGCTCCCGTAAAATCGAGCGCCCGGACGCGATGACTTTCACTGTCTGTTACGTAGACGACTCCCTCATGGACGTACACACCGTGCGGACGATCAAGTCGACACTGATGGGGATCACCGTCCGGGCCATCGCCCCTCTCGCCTGTTCCGAGAACCGTCTCGATTAGCCCTGTGTCCAAGCTCATACGACGGATCACATGGTTTTCAGTATCGACTATGTACAGGCTGTGATCAGCAGCCGAGTACGCGATGCCCTTAGGTCCGTTGAAGGTCGCAGTCATTGCTGGCCCTCCGTCTCCCGTAAAACCTCTCTCGCCCGTTCCAGCAATCCGGTAAAGACGTCTCGCCCCTAGGTCGAGCTGGAACACTGCGTTTCCCTCGCGCAGCACGAGGTAGGCATTGCCCTGAGCATCGGTATCGATGGAACGGGGGCCCCTTAGGATTGTGCCCGCAAGCGATGCCTCATCCGGTGTGGCTCCTCGCTCTCCTGTGCCAGAGAGCGTCGAGATTGTGCCGGTACTCATATCTACATGGCGGACGCGACCATTGCCGATGTCGCACACTAGCAGTTGGCCCTGAGCATCAAAAGCAATACTGTGCGGTTGGCGGAGTTGTGCTTCTGTAGCCGGCCCACCGTCGCCCGAGAAACCCGCTTCGCCCGTACCCGCTACAGTGGATACCAGTCCAGTTTGGGCATCAATCCTGCGGACGACATGCGCGTCCCGTTCAACCACGAACAGATTGCCGTCTGGATCGAAACGGATCTCGTGCGGAGCTGAGAAAGAGGCGTTCAGCGCTGCTCCACCATCTCCGGTGTACGCTTTCTCACCGTTGCCTGCAATCGTAGTCAGGCGTTCCGTGCCGAGATCTAACCTGCGAGTTCTTCCGGTATCAACCTCACAGAAGTACAAGGCACCATCAGGGCCAACAACCACGCCATATGGATTGTTTACCGGGGTCTCAGACCCCTGTAGGCCCTGCTGGCCTTCCGGTTCATATCCGGCAACTCCGGTCCCTGCAATCGTACGCACTCGGCCCTGCCAGGCGAAGGCGTGCCGCGGGCGCATGCCCAAAACGGTGGCGAGCAACCCGGTTTGAAGAAATCGGCGGCGGGTGTAGTTGACCATAGGGAGTATCCAAGCCGTGGGAACCATCCAAGGTTGAACTGCTATAGTAAGTCCTGCAACTGTGATTAGGAGACATAAGCCTTGAAAGACAGGACAGTTCTGTCGCGTATTTTTGCCGGGCCCAACAGCAGGATACGTCTTGGTTGGCGGCTGATCCTCTTCCTGATCCTCACTGTCTCAATAGCCATTCCTATCATGGTCGTTCGGCCCACTGATCTCGGTTCATCAGTGGGAATCTTGCTGGGCTCTATTTTGGCAGGATGGTGGTTGCTAACTCGTGATAAGCGGAGCTTCTCCGCACTCGGTTTCTACTTTTCCAGTGATGCAATCAAGGAGTCAATTCGGGGTGTAGCCCTTGGGATTGGGATTGGGCTGGTCGTAATCACCGCGATATTCCTTTTGGGAGGCTTGAGGTGGACCTCGGAAAGCGGCACTATTTCTGGGTGGCTACTAGGAGCATTTTCAGCTCTGGCTTTCTTTACGATCCCAGCCGCATCAGAAGAGGCATTCGTTAGGGGCTACCCCTTTCAGGCAGTGGTCGAGTCTTGGGGTGTTGGGGCGGCGATCACCATAACTGCCATAATTTTTGGAGCACTTCACCTCGCGAACCCCGACTTTGGGTGGGTGCCACTCATCAATATCACACTGGCTGGTGTGCTGCTCGGGGTGGTGTATCTCAAAACACTTAGCTTATGGTGGGCTACAGGCGTGCACCTAGGATGGAACTGGACCCTGGGTTATCTAGCAGATGTACCTGTCAGTGGATTGGAGTTGATGGACGCACCCTACTACGAAGGTCACCCTATTGGTCCAGAATGGCTGAGCGGAGGAGGGTTCGGACCCGAAGCCAGCTTGGTCGCTGCCGTGGTACTTTTATTAGCATCGATACTGCTATGGTGGAGTCCATGGCTTTATCCTGGGCCTAGCGCAGAGTCATCAAATGCACTGGCCCACTCTAGAATGAAGCAAAGGGGGAATAAGTGACTTGGGAAATAGGCTTCGTACTGGGCCTGACGATTGTTGCGGTAGTGCTGTTTGTCACCGAGAAGTTTTCCACAGATGTCGTCGCAGTCTTGGTGATGGTCGTGCTTCTCGTCTCCGGGATTCTCACACCAGCCGAGGGCTTCAATGGTTTCGCCAATCCCGCAACCATCACGGTGGGGGCGATGTTCGTGCTCAGTGCCGGACTGTTCCGAGCTGGCGCAGTAAACTTCCTGGGCAGATCACTTCGAAAATTGGCCCGACGCAGTTCTACGCTGATGCTGTTTGTGATGATGCTGGGCGTGGGTGTACTCTCGTTCTTCCTGAATAACACCGCCACAGTGGCAATCCTGATCCCTGTCACCATGGTGGTTGCTCAGCGGGTAAGTACCAGCCCATCCAAACTTCTGATGCCCCTCTCATTCGCTTCGATGTTTGGAGGCATGTGCACTGTTCTCGGGACTTCGACCAACATCCTGGCAAGCTCAATGGCCCAAACTGCGGGGCTCGAACCGTTCGGCATGTTCGAGTTTAGCAAGCTGGGCCTGATTTTCTTTGCGGTAGGAATCATCTACATGATGACCGTCGGCAGAAAAATCATTCCAGAGCATCGAATAGCGGGAGATCTCACGAAAACCTTCGGTCTGGGCGACTACCTGACAGAACTCCAATTGCATGAGGAATCCCCGTTGGTCGGCCAGGCGCTGGCATCAGCCCCACTCCTTGAAGAGTTCGACATCGAAGTTCTCCAGATCATAAGAGGTAAGGACACCCTTCGTCCGACCGCCAGAACCGAACTGCGCGCACATGATCTTCTTCGAATCAAGGGAGATCTCCGCACAATCAATGAGCTAAAGGAGCGAGCGCAAGCAACATTAGGGATGCACATGAAATGGCGAGATAGTGACCTAGAATCCAAAGACACTAAACTCGTTGAAGCGATAGTAGGTCCCAGTTCACCGCTTGCCGGGCGCTCACTGGTCGAGTCAAATCCACGAAAGAATTACGGAGTCTCTGTGCTCGCTATCCGCCACCACGGAGCCCTGACACACGGCGAGTTACAAAACATCAAGTTGATGTCGGGAGATACGCTGCTGATCGAGGTTCCAAACTCCCGGATAGCCCATCTCATCCAACAGCGTGTGTTCCTGCTCGCGTCTAGTGCGGGTATCCCTCGTTTCGACGGGGTTAAGGCTGCTAAGGGGCTCGTTATTATCGTCTCAGTCGTAGTAAGCGCAGCGTTCGGGTGGCTGTCTATTGCGAGTGCAGCGGCCACAGGCGCTCTGCTGATAGTGCTGAGCCGGTGTATTTCGATGGAAGAAGCTTATGCGGCAATTGAGTGGAATGTGCTTTTCCTACTGGCGGGTATGCTTGCATTGAGCGTCGCAATGGAAAAAACCGGCACTTCGACGATGTTGGCGGAGGGAATCATTGACGTATTCGGGACAATGGGACCAACTGCGCTAGTTGCAGCATTTTTTGGCGTAACCATGGTGCTTACAGCAGTGATGTCGAACCAAGCGACAGTTGCGCTATTGATCCCGGTCGCGATCACTACAGCGTATTCTCTCGATGCTAATCCACGCACCTTCATGTTCGCAGTCATGTTTGCAGCGTCATCGAGCTTTATGACACCCGTTGGGTACCAAACGAACACGATGATCTATGGACCCGGCCAATACCGGTTCGCGGATTTCATCCGTGTAGGTACTCCACTCACCCTCATATTTTGGGTCTTAGGTACCCTCTTGATTCCCTGGTTCTGGCCTCTCTAGGCTAGTGTACCGGGAGGAGAACTGATGGCTATTAACGAGGAGCTTACGAACTTTCTGAAGGAGGGCCTGGAGCGTGACCTGCCACGCGAACAGCTTGAGGAGACTCTCCTAGAGGCCGGTTGGCCGCGCGATCAAGTTCAAAGCGCCCTAGGAGAATTCGCCGACATCAGGTTTCCAATTCCAGTTCCTCGCCCAAAACCGTACCTCTTCGCCCGCGAGGCCTTTGTCTATCTGGTTCTCTTCAGCACGCTTTACGTCAGCGCGTTCAATCTAGGCAGCCTGCTATTCCAATTTATCGATCAAGCTTTCCCGGACCCCTCCGTAGATCCTGCGTTCGCATTAGAGGCGAGACGAGAGGCGATTCGGTGGGCGATCTCTTTACTCGTTGTGGCATTCCCGATCTTCGTCTTTGTCTCACGCACAAACGACCGCGCCATTCGACAGGATCCGAGACGTCGACTCTCCAAAGTGCGCCGTTGGCTGACTTATCTCACACTGTTTGTGGCAGCGAGCATCCTCATCGGTACCATGACGGGCATTGTCTACAACCTCCTCAGTGGTGAGATCACAACTCGCTTCGTTCTGAGAGTCCTCACGGTCGGCGCTATCGTCGGATCCGTATTCAGGTACTTCCTGCAAGACCTCCGTAAGGAAGAGGTCTCTGAATGAAACCCTCGTCTGGATCTGTGTTGTTCGGAGTTTCAGTGATAACGGTCATTGTGGCGGTAGGGGTCGGCCTCTTCATCCTCGGATCGCCAATGGATGAGCGAGCACGTCGAGTTGACGATCGACGGGTAGAAGACCTACAGGGGATAGTAGATGCTACAGATCTGTACTGGACACGGCATTCCCGTTTACCCGTATCGCTGGACGAGCTGACCTCAGAACCAGGAGTGAGGATCAAAACCACTGATCCTGCGAACTCAGAGACGTACGGATACCAGACCGTAGACAGCACCCACTACCAGCTGTGTGCAAACTTCGAGCAGGTGTCTGGTGAGACTTCAAGCAACTCGGAAAGGAATCTGTGGGCCCATAGTTCCGGACCTCAGTGTTTTCAATTCGAGGCCGAAGAAATCATGCGCAACAACAACTGAAGCAGAGCCGCGATCATAATCAGCGTTTCATGCCCTAAGTTTGCATCGATACACCCCGAGAACCGCAACTTAGTCGGAAACCTAACAACCTGAAGAAAACCTCTTGAATTGAACCCTCAATCAGAGTTCTTGGTTTAACGATCCTTGGCGTATACTTTCGAAGTACGGGAAACGATTTTCGGGTAACCTCATTTGTGAAGGAGAAACCCATGGGTGTGAAGCGACCTAATCGCAGGGACTTCCTCAAACGCGGCGCCGCATTAGCCGGTGGTGTTACGCTGGGCGCGGCAGAGCCTGTGATCAGCAAAGCAGCAGCATCGGCACAGTCTATCGAGGAACAGTCGCAAGAAGTTCCCTCACAAGAGGCCCAGGACTGGTCGAGTGACGAACTGGTCGCCTATGGAGAGCGCTCCCTGCACGTGAAGTCGGTACGGGAGCCGGTCAACGGCAGGCCATCGCCCGACGAGTTCGGGCTCGTCTTTCACATAGGGACTCCGCTCGAGCAGCAGGTGGGGGCGATCACACCGTCTTCACTCTTCTATTTCGGGACCACACGTGGCTCAATCGTTCCGACCATCGATCCCAAAGAGCATCGCCTCATGATCCACGGCTTGGTGGACCGTGAGCTGACCTTCACCATGGATGAGTTGAAGCGTTTTCCTTCCGTGACCCGCCTTCACTTCATCGAGTGCGCGGGGAACGGCTCGAGTCCCCGGCGCGGGAGACTCATCGAA
Source organism: uncultured bacterium (assembly GCA_963934665.1). Taxonomy (GTDB): domain Bacteria; phylum Gemmatimonadota; class Gemmatimonadetes; order Longimicrobiales; family Gaopeijiaceae; genus UBA1142. The sequence goes on from CAWVZF010000024.1 coordinate 21,848, forward strand.
TCGCACGGGATGACCAGCTGCGCCGAATGGACCGGAGTCCTCCTGAGTACGCTCCTTAAAGAGGCCGGCGTTCAAGACGAAGGAACTTGGATCGTGGCGGAAGGGGTGGAGAATGTGAGAGGGGCGTCGAGCCTTCCAATGGCGAAGGCGATGGACGATATCATCGTGGCCTACGCCATGAACGGCGAACCCCTACGCCCCCAGCAAGGCTTCCCGCTGCGGATCGTGGTTCCTGGCTTTGAGGGTATCCTCCACGTGAAGTGGCTGAGCCGAATCAAGGTGGTCGACCGGTTCTACATGACCTACAACGACTACGGGCATCTTCGTCAGGACCCCGACCAGGCCGCCCTGAGTTATCAGGTCGGACCGAAGTCGGTCATCACGTGGCCGTCCGGGGGAATCGATCTGCCCGGCGCTGGATTCTACGAGGTCAGGGGCTTGGCCTGGTCCGGTGGCGGGGTGGTCAGCAGGGTGGAAGTATCCACCGACGGTGGCGAAAACTGGATGGACGCCGACTTCCGTGGGACGCCGCAGCGCATGGCGCACACCGCGTTCAGCTTCAACTGGACTTGGGACGGATCAGAGGCAATGCTCATGTCGCGCTGCACGGACGAGCTGGGGCAAGTCCAGCCGACGCGAGCTCAGCGAAAGGGCGGCCTGGACAATTCCATTCAGCCCTGGAGAGTCCAAAGCAACGGGAGCGTTACAAATGGGCTCGCTTAAGCTTCTCCCGGTCCTGATCCTCCTCGGGCCGGCGGCCGCGCTAGCGCAGTCGCCCACGTTTGGGCTGGGAAGGACCCCGAGTGCAGATGAAGTCCTCGCCTGGGATATCTCCATAAGTCCTACGGGAATGGAGCTCCCGGCGGGGAGCGGAACCGCCGAGGAAGGCGCGCTAACCTATAGGCGGAAGTGTGCGAGATGCCACGGAGCAGACGGAACAGAGGGTCGCGCTCCTAGGTTGGTAAAATCCTCAAGGGGCTCAGATGCCAACCCTTGGTCATATGGGCGAATCCTGCCGATCCGAGCGCCATACGCGACGGCTGTATGGGATTATATCAACCGTGCCATGCCTCTCAATCGTGAAGGAACTCTCACCCACGATGAGGTCTATTCGCTGACGGCCTTTTTGCTCGAGATAAACGATGTTATCCCGGAAGGCACTGTACTCGATGCCCAGAGTCTACCGATGGTGGTGATGCCAAATCGTGATAACTGGGCTGAGCTACCAGACTGGAAGCCTGGGATGCGAAGGCTTTTGGGTTACCCCTACTGACGTACGCTTCGTAACACTTTCAGAATAGGGCACCATCGCTAGAGCGTGACGCGAGTTCGACTAATAACTCTGGTACTGCTCAGTGCATGTGTAAGCCCGACTACGCCTGAAAACGACCTGGCTGAGTACAGAGCACTGTGGGAAGCCCAAAGCCTAAGCGACTACACGTTCGACGTTGTAAAAAACTGCTTCTGCTGGCCTATGGCCGATGTTCGGGTAACCGTTCAGGGTGGAGTCATAACTGGTGTCACCGAACTCGCATCGGAGGTAGCGCATGACCCCGAGTTGTTCAGGACAATCGATGGCCTTTTCGATCTCGTGCAGGATGCGTACGACCGAGACGCACACGAAGTACAAGTAGACTTCAACTCCAGCCGCGGTTATCCCATCCGGATTTGGATCGATTACGTTGAGATGATGCAGGACGAGGAGATGGGCTTCACACTCCTGAGCGATGTAACAGCATTGGAGAGCTGACAAGAAAATGGGTAAGCTAGACTTTATTGTCTGTGTGGGCGTGAGCTTGTTGCTGTGTCTAGAAACTCCACTCGAAGCACAAATTTCAGCGGTCTCTGCCCAAGCTGCCATAGAGCAAGCTCAGACCCAACCCGGTGAGGACAGACTCGGAACGAGCACAGTCGCTGAACTCATGGAAGAGTTTGGAGTTCCAGGTGTCTCTGTTGCAGTCATTCAGGATTTCAAGATCCACTGGGCGAAAGCCTATGGGGTGGCTGATGTCGAGACAGGTCAACTCGTCGACATTGAAACGATGTTCCAAGCAGCCTCTATCAGTAAACCAGTTGCAGCGATGGGGGTACTCAGGGCAGTGCAAGATGGCTTATTTAGCCTAGATGATGATATCAACGACATTCTGGATTCATGGACTCTTGATGGCAGAGAATTCACCCGAAACCGACCTGTAACACCACGCACGCTCACCAGTCACACCTCAGGCCTAGGAGACGGCTTTGGGTTCCCAGGATATGATCCAGAGCAACCGCTTCCGACGACCGTACAAATCTTAGAAGGCCACGAGCTTTCGAATGTCGGTAGCGTGTTTATGGAACGTGAGCCAATGACATTCTACGAGTATTCGGGTGGCGGCGTCACAGTTATGGAGCTCGCTCTTTCCGATGTCCGTAGACGTCCATTTGTGGATGTACTGCAGGAAGGGGTGCTCGCCCCGATTGGCATGACGCGCAGCTCTTATGCTCAACCAATCTCTCCGGAACACAACCAAAATGCTGCCCGAGCACATGACAACAACGGTGATTCCCGTGGACCCAAGTGGCATGTGTATCCTGAGCACGCGGCTGCAGGCCTCTGGACGACCCCCACGGATCTAGCCCGTCTTATAATAGAAGTGCAGCGCTCTGCTCGCGGGGAATCGAACCGTGTGCTTTCTCAGTCTATGATCCAAGAGATGTTGAATCCGGTCGGCGTGGGGCCCTTCGCAGTCGGTTTTACTGTGAGCAAGATCGGCGAAGGCTGGTACTTCAGTCATGGTGGAAGTAATTGGGGGTTCAGAGCTCTAATGCTCGCACACAAAGTGAAAGGCTATGGCCTGGTCGTTATGACCAATGCGGACCAGGGATCGACTGTGATCAACGAGATAGGCCGTCGTATTCAACACACATATAACTGGGACTCAGTAGCCTCTGCCGTAGAACGGGGATACAGGCGCTGAATAAGGTCAAGCGCCCTCGGTCATAAGGAGAGCAATTAAGTGATAAGCTTGCGAGCCGCATTCGGTAGTGCTTGGCTTCCGTTCTGGGTAGGCGTTGGTTTGCTCGTCAGTAATAGCGAACTGAGTAACTTCGGAATCATCTTGGTCTGCTGGGGTCTTCTCCGATGGATGCTCAAAGGAAGAAGTAATAAGGAGGGGTGCCACTAAAGTTGTAGTGGCTCACTACGCACCCAACACCGCGGGAAGCCGGTCGAATAGCCAGAGCATCGCAAGCCCGCCCAAGGCATAGCCAAGTGCAGGCTCGAACCGAGGAAGACGAAAACGCAGAGTTTCTCCCACCATCCTATTCAGTAAGACAAGCACGGCGACGAACGCGAGTTGGCCAGCTTCTACCCCCAAGTTGAAGGTGAGGAGAGCGAGCGGGACGTCCGCGCTACGCAACCCAATCTCCCCTAGCGCTCCCGCAAAACCGAGCCCGTGCAATAATCCGAAGACAAAAGCTACCAGCCAAGGTCGTCGGTGTACGAGATGCTTATGACCGCTGTATCCAACGACAATCTCCCGGGCCAAAAGTACGATGGACAGCGCGATGGCAGCTTCCACCGGGCCACTGTCTAGCGTGACTAACCCCATGACCGCAGCTGCCAAGGTGATGCTATGCGCGATGGTGAAGGCTGTGATGGTCTTCACTAGAGGTCCCACCCCTCGAACCAATAGCAGGAGTCCAAGGACGAAGAGTAAGTGGTCAATTCCGAGCAGGATGTGTTCGGTCCCCAGTGCGAAGTACCGCTCTGCGAGGCGGAATCCAGATCCTGTACCCGCGAGAAGATCTCCCAATTGAACCGGTACGGTATTGCCTTTTCCCCGGAAGTACGCGGAAGCATCGGTACCGTCGCTCCAACGGGCGATCGCCACAACGC
>CAWVZF010000025.1:0-25586 GCA_963934665.1 uncultured bacterium
ACAACGGAGAGTTACCGCCGCGTTCATCCGTCAGATGGATGGGCCCTATGAGGACTTAATTCGGCCTAATGACTGGTCTTTAACAGGTACAGAGGCGAGTTACGGTACTACATCACTACCCCATCTCATTAACCTAACGCTTGAGGGGCCACACAACCCGGTGGGTGTCTCTGATACGCCAACTCGACGGCGCGTTTTCACCTGCCGGCCCACATCAGCTGACGAAGAGGAGCCCTGTAGTAAGAGTATTTTGGCTAGACTTGCGGCACAGGCATACGGCCGAAGCCTAGATCCGGAAGACATCGAACCTTTGATGAGGTTTTATCAGATGGGGGCCGAAGAGGGGGGCTTCGAAATGGGGGTGCGGATCGCACTAGAAGCTATCCTAACCAGCCCGCACTTCCTCTTCCGGATGGAGAAAGAGCCGGACAATGTAGAACCAGGTGAGGTCTACGAACTTGATGAAGTGGACCTCGCATCGCGGATCTCTTTCTTCCTGTGGGGCACGAACCCTGATGAAGAACTCCTTCGCCTTGCCAGAAGTGGTGATCTGTCCAAGTCGAAGAACCTAGAGCGTCAGGCTAGACGCTTACTGATGGATCCGCGCTCGGAAGCTCTGGCTACACGGTTCGCCTCATTATGGCTGCAACTTCAGGACTTGGAAAAGGTTCGCCCGGATGCGTTCTGGTTTCCCAACTATAGCCAACAGTTGTCTGCAGCAATGCACCGGGAGACTGAACTCTTTTTTGATAATCTGGTTCGAGAGGATAGGAGCCTGCTCGAGATGTATAGCGCTGACTACTCCTTCCTCAATGAGCGCTTAGCAAATCATTATGATATTCCTGGTGTTATTGGAGACGAGTTCCGACGGGTAGACTATCCCGGTGAAACACGGCGAGGCGTTTTGGGTCATGGGAGCGTACTGGTCCAAACCTCGCTTGGAAATCGCACTTCACCGGTACTTCGGGGCAAATGGGTAATGCAGGTACTTTTGGGTACTCCTCCTCCTCCTCCTCCTCCCGGTGTGCCGGATCTAGATGCGACGGATGAGACGGAAGGGACGCGTATTCTTACTACGCGTGAGCGTATGGAGATACATCGCGCAAATCCCGTATGTGCATCTTGTCATAAGTTCATGGACCCGATCGGCCTGGCTCTCGACAACTTCGATGTGACGGGTAAATGGCGAATACGGGAAAGAGGTGTGCCCTTAGACACCCGTGGCACGTTCTACGACGGAACGGATATTAGCAGTCCGTCAGACTTGTCACTGGTCTTGCTCAAGCGGCCAATTCCGCTGATAAGACATTTTACTGCTAGCTTAATGGCCTATGCATTAGGCAGGAGGCTAGACTATCAGGACCAGCCGGCAGTCCGGGCTATCGTCGCAGAAGCTGAAAAGAACAATTATCGGATGTCGTCATTCATACTTGGTGTGTTAAAGAGTGACGCATTCCAAATGAAACAAGCTCCAGTAGCGTCAGGGGAGGACTCTCTGGATCCCAAATCGAGGTAAGGGAACATGCGCTTTATCACAGGGAAGAGTATCCCACGTCGCACGTTCATTCGGGGAGTGGGCACGACTTTGGCGTTACCACTGCTCGATGCCATGCGGCCTGCGGGCCGAGTGTATGGGTCACCCAAAGAAGCAGGGGCACCCCGTCTGGTCTGCATCGAAGAGGTGCATGGTCTGCCCGGATGCAACGAGTGGGGTGCGGAGCAGTACTTGTTTGCGCCCTCCACTGTTGGTCGTGATTACGAATTGCTTCCGGAAAATGTTCTTAAATCTCTGGAGCCTTGGCGCGACCGACTCACAATCATCAGTAATACTGATGTCCGTATGGCCGAGCCAGTAAACCCTGGGGAGATCGGCGGGGACCACTTCCGTTCAAGCGCTGTCTTTCTCACCCAGTCACACCCCAAACAGACACAAGGCTCGGACCTCTACTGCGGGACTTCGCTAGATCAACTCCATGCTCAGCGTTTCGGTCAGGAGACCGTGCTGCCGTCCCTGCAACTCTCTATCGAGAGCACGGATAAGGGTGGAGGCTGTGACTATAACTATTCCTGCTCCTACATGGACTCGATTAGTTGGTCGTCTCCTTCAGAACCTCTTCCGATGATCCGCAACCCCCGCACTGCGTTTGACCTGTTGTTTGGGGCAGGTGGCTCTGAGAGAGAGCGTGCCATCCGGCGTCGGACTCAGAAGAGCATCCTGGACTGGGTTGCGGATGAAGTGGGCCGAATGAAAAGGGATTTAGGTGCGGTTGACCGCCAGCGCGTAGATCAGTATCTGCAGAACATCCGTGAGATCGAGCGCCGTATAGATATGGTTGAACTTCGGAACACGGGTGGAGAGCCCCGGGAGTTACCCGAAGCTCCTCCTGGGGTACCAGATTCTTTCTCTGAACACATGAGACTTCTGTCCGATATTCAGGTCCTAGCATTCCAGGCCGACATTACACGAGTGGTCGCGTTAAAAACTGGACGAGATGCATCAAATCGCACCTTCCCGGAAAGTGGGTCTGACCGAGCATTTCACCCATCTTCTCACCACGGAGACAGAGAAGAGGCGATCCTAGAATTCAACAAGATTTGCCAATACCGGGTTAGCCAGATTGCGTACTTCCTGGACCGACTGGAAGAGACTTTTGATGGGGAGTCCAACCTGTTGGACCAGTCGATGATCATTTGGGGCTCACCCATGGGTGACGCGAATCTACATAACCATCGTCGCTGCCCGCTGGTGGTGATGGGGGGGGCTAACGGACAACTTGAGGGGGGCGCGCATATGAAGGCGCCGGACGGGACACCTATGGCAAATGTGTTCGTATCCTTGTTGAATAAGCTAGGACATCGAGACTTAACAGGATTCGGTGATAGCGACGGGGTATTCTCGGTATGAGCAGACAGGTGCTCCGCAACATTCTTGGTGTCGTCGCCCTACCGCTTCTACTCGGTGGGTCTACTGGCCCGGATACACCAGTGGCCGATGCGGCCCAACGGCGGGATATCACTGCAGTTCGTCAATTGCTACGCCAAGGTGCCGACGTGAATGCCGCCCAAGGTGATGGGATGACCGCCCTCCACTGGGCTGTCCGACATGGGGACATCGAACTCGGTAGAACGATTATCTATGCCGGAGGCGATGTGCATGCCGGAACCCGGATTGGTCGATACACCCCCTTGCATATGGCAGCGCGGTCAGGCGACGTGGGTTTCGTGACCCTGTTGCTCGAAGCAAACGCAGACCCCAACGGGATGACCACCAACTCAGGAGTTACTTCACTCCACCTTGCCGCTGCCTCCGGTGCTCCTGGTGTCCTGACCGAATTGATCCAGGCCGGCGCCACTATAGACGCGAAGGAATCATCCTGGGGTCAAACACCGCTCATATTTGCTGCAGCGAACAATCGAATAGAAGCGATCCGGGTGCTTCTCTCCTCTGGAGCTGATCCGAGCATCACCTCGGGTGCAGTAAACGTTGTGGAGCACTCGGAAGCAGATCGCGCGGCCGAAAGAGGCTTGTCAGAATTTCTTGCAGAATTCAAGGAAAAAGAAGGTGGAGGGACAGACTGGCAGCCTGCCCCGAGTCAAGTCCAAGCAGCAATTCTGGCCTACCGCGAGATTCAGCGAAAATGGCCCGATTTGCCCTCTTCTAATACAGAGAAAGAAGAGGAACCTGTGGAGACTGAAGAGGACGATGAATTGGAGGAGGTCGGGCCAGGTGCTGAGGATGCACTTAATGCTGAATTAGCCAGCGACCAACCAGAAGAGGTAGAACAACCTGAGAAGCCATTTGGACCAGATGGAACCGCCGCAGACGAAAACGAAGAAGAGAGACCGCCTTCGTATGCCCAGCTGGTAGGAAGCTGGGGTGGGCTTACGCCGCTACTACATGCGGTTCGTCAGGGCCATATGGAGGCAACGACGGCACTGATAGACGGCGGTGCTGATATAAATCAGCCTTCGGGAGGAGATCAGACGCAGCCCCTGCTGATGGCCACAATCAATGGCCAGTTTGACCTTGCACTAATGTTGCTTGCCCAGGGTGCTGATCCCAACGGAATGAGTATGGCTGGGACCACCCCACTATTCGCAACGCTTGAGCGACAGTGGGCACCTAGGGCGTCGTATGCCCATCCAACGGAGCATGAGCAGCAGGCAAGTACATATCTAGAGGTCTTAGAAGCCCTCTTAGTTGCAGGAGCGGATCCTGATGCCCGCCTAAAAACCCATCTCTGGTTTATGGAGTACACGTTCTCGGTGTTAGGGAGGGCTGGCGGTGCCAATTTGCGGGGTGCCACACCATTCTGGCGTGCTGCCTATGCGCTAGACGTGGATGCTATGCGACTGCTGATGGACTATGGGGCGGATCCGAACATCCCGACCATGAAGCCGCCTCAACGCCGTCGGCGTGCTGATCCGGCTGAGGAGAATACGGAGGAGGAGAACGAGGAGTTGGAAGGCGAGGAAAGTCAGGGTGCAGAAGAAACTGAAGAGCTACAAGAAGTTGGAGAGCAGGCCGAAGCCAGCGTGAATCCCAAAATGGCAAACGCGGAGGGTGAGAGCGCGGCCACTGAAACTGAGGAGGAAGAAGCCGAGGAAGAGGAAGAGGAGGACTCCTCCGGCATTCCCCCGGTCCCTGTTGGCGGCCCATCTGTCTATCCGATTCACGCAGCGTCGGGTGTCGGGTATGGACAATCATTTGCAGCGAATGCACACCGGTATGTACCGGACAACTGGTTGGTAGCGGTGAAGTTCCTGATCGAGGAGGCAGGTGCTGAGGTTGATGTCCGGGATGTGAATGCCTATACGGCACTCCATCATGCGGCATCCCGAGGCGATGACGAATTGGTTTTGTATCTGATTGAGCGCGGCTCCGATGTAACCGTGGTTAGCCGCAAGGGACAGACTACTGCCGATATGGCGAATGGCCCCCAGCAGCGCACACCTCCCTACCTTGGGACTGTGGCCCTGCTGGAGAGCTTGGGTTCGAAGAACAATCACAAGTGTGTATCATGCTGAATATGTGCTAGTAGCGGTGCATCATGTTAGGAGGGCGACATGAAAAGGTCAGAATTTCGCCAGTTACCTTTGAGGGACAGGGCTTACGCCGTGTTCGCACTATGCTCCCTTGGGCTTGTTGTACCATCCCTAACTGAAGCACAGCATAATGATCCTGACCCTGAACGCTTTGAACAACAGATTTCTAGGTTCGAGGCTTGGGATACGAAAAATAGCCACCCCACCAAAGCAACACTCTTCGTTGGGAGTTCGAGCATTGTTATGTGGAATAGCGCGGAACGTTTCCCTAATCTTCCGCTAATCAATCGCGGCTTCGGCGGGTCACACGTTTCTGATGTTAATCACTATGTTGAGCAGACCGTTCTAAAGTATTCTCCGTCCACCGTCGTGTTCTACGCAGGTGACAATGACCTTGGGGCCGGCAAGAGCGTGACACAGGTCTTTGAGGATTATCAGGAGTTTGTAGAGGCCGTATTGGAGGAACTCCCAGAGAGTGAGATTGTCTTTGTCGCGGTTAAGCCGAGCATCCGGCGTTGGTCCCTGTGGCCAAAAATGCAAGAACTAAATGAGAAGGTGCATTCGTTCTCGGGATTACGTGCCAACTTGCACTACGCTGACATTGCCACACCGATGTTGGGCAAGGACGGCACCCCGATGCCGGAACTCTTTGTCCGGGATGGGCTCCATATGACATCAGCGGGATATGATATATGGACGGATGTGCTAGCGAATCTGCTGCAGTCAATCCACTAGATTGCGATGCGCAGTAAACGCTATTTATGTGCGCAATCGGGAAGATCGGACGCTTGTGGTAAGGAGGAAGATATGAAGAAATCAGAATTTATTCGTTCCCTGCTAATGCCTGGGCTTTTGGCTTCAGTGGTCCTTGTATCTGCAAGCTGTAGTTCTAGTGCTGATGAGATGTTGGGTGCAGCAAACATCTTCATCTCCGTACTGTCCGAAGAACAAAGAGAAAGGACTCTATTCGAATTTGAAGATGAGGAACGGCGCCGCTGGCACTTTATTCCCCCTGAAATGTTTCCACGAGCGGGCGTAGCTTTGAAGGAGATGGACCCCGAACAGCGCGATCGAGCGCATGATCTGATTAGGTCCGCCCTAAGCCAGAGTGGCTATATGACCACCATCCAGATTATGGAGTTGGAGGACGTACTTCAGTCGCTTGAAGGTGGTGGTCGCTTCGCTCGTGATTCCGAAGAATATGTGCTCAGTATTTTCGGAACACCTTCGGCGGACACCAGTTGGGGGTGGCGTTTTGAAGGACACCACGTCTCATTGCACTTCACGATTGTTGGAGGAGCTGTAATTGCAAGTTCTCCGGCATTTCTAGGTGCGAACCCAGCAGAAGTCCTAGACGGACCGGATAAGGGATTCCGTGCTTTAGCAGATAAGGAAGATGTAGCGAGGACCCTGCTTCAAGCATTGGACGCGGGACAGCATGAAATGGCGATAATTAGTGACGTGGCACCAAGGGATATCGTTACAGGCGCAGAACTAGAGATCGACCCTCTCACTCCGGTGGGTATTGGGGCCACAATGCTTTCCGAAGAACAGCGCTCACTTCTGATGGATTTGATTACGGTCTATACGTCTGTAATGGCTGAAGGGATTGCTGATTATCGTTTAGAGAGGCTGTATGACGCGGGAATAGACAAGATAGCGTTTGCGTGGGCCGGGGGAGTTGAACGAGGTGAGCAGCACTACTATAGAGTGCAGGGCCCAACATTCCTGATCGAGTATGACAACACGCAAAACAATGCGAATCACATCCATTCGGTATGGCGCGAGTTTGATGGGGACTTCGGGCGAGATCTCCTAAGAGAGCATGTAAACACCACTCCCCATTGAGGATTTCTGCACTTCTAAGGGCACGCAGCTTCTCGTAATCTGGCTTTCCGTTAAGCTCCAAGGCTCAAGCAGTAGCTGATACTGCTGCATCCACGACCCTTCCGACGATACAATCCCTTGCGCCACACTCAGCGCACGATAGCTCTTTTTTGGGCTCCACTTGCAGCCACATGGGTCATGATGGCTGCTGAGGGGCCATTCCTGGCAGCAATGATCGCTCGCATGCCAGGTCCGGAATTCAATCTCGGTGCCTACGGTGTTGCCTTTGCTCTTGCTATTCTGATCGAGGCGCCAGTGATCATGCTCATGAGCGCGGCGACCTCTCTCGTTAAGGATCGGATCAGCTATCTCAAGATGAGGAATTTCTCGCGAGGGCTGATTCTTGGAACGACGCTCCTTTTACTGGTAGTTCTCGTACCAAGTGTCTATCGGTGGCTCACTGAAACACTACTTCAACTCCCTACAGAAGTAGCGGACCTTACTTATGGGGCTTTGTGGTTTTTCCTCCCTTGGCCTAGTGCGATTGGGTACCGCCGTTTTTTACAGGGCGTGCTAATCCGTGCGGGAAAAACACGGTTGGTTGCGATGGGTACCCTAATTCGGCTTCTCGCGATGACGGTTGCGGCATTACTAGGATATCTGTTACTCGACATACCTGGGGCGTGGGTCGGAGGGTTGGCTCTGGGCACTGGTGTCACAGTAGAAGCGATCGCAGCGCGCTTTATGGCTGCAGAAACAGTCCGAGACTTGCTGGCTAAAGAAGGGGATTCTGCGTACGCGGGTCATACGGTGACATATCGGGCGATCGCGACATTCTACCTACCACTCGCCTTAACCTCTTTGATCGGACTTACAATTCAACCGCTCTTAACATTTTTTATGGGTCGGAGTGTTTCTCCGGTTGAATCTTTGGCGGTTTACCCTGTGGTGCATTCACTATCGTTCTTCTTTAGGTCGGTGGGATTTGCCTACCAAGATGCAGCGATTGCTCTAATCGGTGAGCGGTTTGAGCACTATAGAGAGTTAAGGCGCTTCTGCTTCACACTCGGTGTCGTTACAACAGCGGGGTTAGCCTTAGTCGCCTTCACTCCGCTCTTTCAGTTGTGGTTTATAGTTTTGTCAGGCTTGACTCCTGAACTGGCTAGTTTCGCTTTGATTCCTGCACGAATCATAGTGCCCTTACCGTTCCTTTCGGTCTTACTTTCATTTCAGAGGGCTATCCTTGTCGAAGGCCGGAGAACCCAGCACATCACTTGGGCGAGTGTGATTGAAGTGACTACGGTTGCGGTCATCTTCCTTACTTTGGGATTTGGCTTTGAAGTTGTGGGGGCGACGGCCGCCTTCACGGCTTTCTTGGGAGGCCGTCTATTAAGCACGGTCTATCTTGCCCCTGGGTGTGCAAGCGTACTGCGTGAGTCTTTGAAAGGCAGTGCCTAGGAGAGACGTGTAAGGCCCTCATGATCGGGTGTTGCCGAGAAACCTAAGCAGTTGCTTTCTCCAACCGCACGAGAGAGCACTATACACATGGCATCGCTGACGGCTTCCGTATTCTCTAGATCACACATAGCGATTATTCCAGAGCCTGCTCCAGAGATAGTGACTGCCCAGGCTCCGGCTTCGTAACCGGCTGCTATAGTCTCTTCTGCACTATTGATTAAAGGCAGGCGGTAGGGGACATGCAACTCATCTTCCACCCCGATCCGTATTAACTCCGGATCCCCTAGTGCGAATCCTTGGACAAGAGCGGTTGCACGGCCCAGCGAGCGGACCGCAACGTCATGTCCAACTTCTTTTGGGAGTACGCGGCGCGCTTTTCTTGTCGAGATCCCCTCCAACGGTGCTGCATAGGCAAAGCCAACTCTGGAAGAAAGGTTGAGCGGGACTATGACTGGGTTGTTCATATAATGAACTACAGCGCACAGTCCGCCGTGTAGGCACGCAGCAGCATTTTCACCGTGTCCATCCTGACGGTGTGCTTCCACGAACGCACCCTCATCATCCCGAGGTTCATTGAGGACAGCTCGGGCTAGGTCGTAACCCGCGAGGACGGCAGCTGCAGAAGAACCAAGTCCTCTTGAAATAGGAATGTCGGACGTTGCCCTTAGGACTCCGCACGGGATCAACCCTTCTTGCTTGAGAATTCGCGTGAATGCGCTCACAAGTAGGTTGTCACTATCGGTGACCTCTAGGCTTTCCAGAGCGCCATCCCATACACATTCAAGTGCATTGCCTCCAGGCTCAAAACTGGCCACCAGGTACCGATCGAGTGCGAGACCGAGCGTGTCATATCCACTACCGAGGTTGGATGTGGAGGACGGTAGCCTTACGGTCGCAGCTCTCAGTCTTTCAGTCATCTAAGATTGTTTCATCCATAAGAGCTTCAAGCTGTTGCAAGGTCGGATTAATCTCTGAAAAGAGTTCTTTTCGTTTCATCACAGAGAGTAGTTCTTGGGGTGGCTCTACTTTACTGCCAATAGCAGTTTCCACCACACCAGGGAACTTTGCGGGATGTGCAGTTGCCAGAACAACGGTAGGCCCAACTTCCAAATCATGGTGTTGCTGGGCTACCCGATACGCTACCGCTGAATGCGGATCAAGAACGTATCCTGTTTCCTCGTATACTTCTGTAATGCACCTACAAGTTTCAGAATCGTCGATTGAGGCGCCTCTTATTATTTGGTTCAGCTGGTCTGGATTTTCCCGAAAAAGCCAACGAATCCGTTCTAGGTTGCTCGGTTTCCCGACATCCATAGCACTTGAAACTGTTTGAACAGAGGGTTGCTCACTAAGGTTTCCAGTGGCCAGGAATCGGCCGAACGCATCGTTTGCGTTCATCGCCGACAAGAAGCCTAGTGCTGGCATCCCAGCTACATAGGCCAGTAGCCCAGCACACAAATTACCTAGATTGCCTGACGGGACAGCAAAGAATGCAGGAGTTGGCCTCAGGAGTCGCGTGGCATGAAGGTAGTAAAACATTTGAGGCAGGAGTCGACCGAGGTTGATAGAGTTTGCTGACGTAAGACAATACTTGTCCCGTAATCTGTCTGAAGCGAACGCTTCCTTTACTAGTTCTTGGCAATGGTCAAATGTACCTGCAACTGAGATTGCCAATATGTTATCGCCCAGAGTGCTCATCTGACGTCGCTGCTGTAAACTGATGCCTTCGTCCGGGAAGAGCACCACGACCTGGGTCTTCGGGCGACCGTGAAATGCTTTTGCTACAGCACCTCCGGTGTCGCCTGATGTGGCCACAAGGATCGTTGTAGTACGCCCGTCCGAGTTTGGCGACCCAACGTATTGCATGAGCCCCGCCATGAACTGCCCTCCCACATCCTTAAATGCGTGGGTAGGTCCATGAAAAAGCTCGAGAACATGGAAGCCTGGACTGACCTCTATTAGCGGTACCGGAAAGTCCAGCGTTTCGAGTGCGAGCCTTATTGCCTCGGTCTCCCCCATTTGAGCAGAGAAAAGACATGAGCTTGCCCATGCCGCAGTTACCCGAAAATCTTGGTCCTCCAAATCCGGGTTGTCTGCGAGAGATGGCATTGAGGTGGGCATGTAAAGCCCCCCATCAGGTGCTAGCCCACGGAAGAGGACTTCTTCTAGGGGAGCCGGGGTACCGCCACGGGTACTTACAAATCTCAACATGGCTCGCAATAACGATTGCGGTTATCTCTCAATTGACTCACAGGCTTCTTAATTATTAGCAGCTAGAGCGGTGCCATATTCCTCGCTGCCTTCACGACATCTTCAACTGTGAAGCCAAATTTCTCAAAGAGGATATCGGAGGGTGCTGAGGCACCGAAATGGTCGAGGCCAAGGGAGTATCCCGACACTCCAACCCAGCGTGTCCATCCGAAGGTACTTGCAGCTTCTACTGAAACTTTATTAGAGATTTCAGGGGGTAGCACGCTGTCACAGTAGCTTTGCTCTTGTCGACTGAATAAGTACCAGCTCGGTAGGCTGACAACTCTCGTCGGAGTGCCTTCAGCCTCTAGTTGTTCTCGCGCTTCAAGTGCGATTCCAAGTTCCGATCCGCTCGCGATCAGGATTACCTCAGGAGTTCCGCTTGTTGCTTCGACAAGTACATAGCCTCCACGGCGAAGACCTTCGGCTCCCGCCAAAATCCCTCGGCGGTCAAGAAGAACAACTTTTTGTCGTGTTAGTGCCAGAAAGCTTGGGCCTTCTGTGCGCTCTATGGCAACTCGCCATGCGATCTCAGTTTCGGCAGCATCACCGGGCCTAAGATCGCAAAGATTAGGCACCGCCCGAAGAGCTGCTAGTTGTTCTACTGGTTGATGAGTGGGGCCGTCCTCTCCAAGACCAATCGAGTCATGTGTAAAGACGTATATAACGGACTGCCCCATGAGTGCTGCGAGCCGGATTGCGGGTCGCATGTAGTCCGAGAAAATGAGGAATGTCCCTCCAAACGGACGTACGCCACCATGTAGTGCCATCCCGTTCATGATGGAGGCCATCGCATGTTCTCGGATCCCGTAATGGATGTTACGGCCTCCAGGGCTGGACGAGAGCAAGTTGTCTGCGCCACTGATGGTGGTCTTGTTTGATCCCGCTAGGTCAGCTGAGCCTCCAATTAGATTTGGTAAGCCGCTTGCCACACCCTGGAGAACCTTCCCAGACCACCCTCTTGTAGCATCTTCATTGTCAGCTGCCGTAAGGTCGGGGATCTCTTCATCCCAATCCTCCGGAAGCGTTCCCGACATGACCTGCAAGAATTCAGCTGCGAAATCCGGTGTTTGTTCTTGGTATAACGAAAAGCGCTTTTGCCAGTCTTCCTGAAGTTTTCGGCCATTCTCTACACACGCAGCCCAGTGCTCGCGTGCGCTGTTCTCCACGTGAAATGGTTCCAATGAGGGGTATCCCAGGTTTTCCTTTGTTTTTATGATTTCGTCTTGCCCTAGTGGGGCTCCATGGGCCGCTGATGTTCCTGCCTTACCTGGGCTCCCATACCCGATCGTGGTTCTTAATACAATCAGGCTGGGCCTCTCCGATTCTCGTTTCGCCTCGATGATAGCGCGGTCTATTTCCTCTAGGTCATTCCCATCAGACACGTGCGTTACATGCCAGCCATAAGCCTCGAATCGTTTTGCTTGGTTGGTCGCACTCGATAGCTCGGTACCACCATCGATTGTTATCCGATTGTCATCAAAGATCCAGATCAGTTTACCGAGCTTCTGGTGGCCCGCGATTGCGGCTGCTTCATGTGATACACCTTCCATCATGTCACCATCTGAGCATAGCGCGTAGGTGAAATGGTCTACAACCTCATGTCCAGGCCGGTTGTAGCGCTTCGCCAGCCAGCACTCCGCGAGGGCCATGCCGACGGAGTTAGCGACACCTTGCCCCAGCGGGCCCGTTGTTGTTTCGATGCCAGGAGCGTGGCCGTACTCGGGGTGCCCAGCTGTTGGTGATCCCCATTGCCTGAAATTGCGGATGTCCTCCTCAGACAAGTCGTAGCCACTCAGGTGCAAAAGCGAATAGATAAGCATCGAAGCATGGCCAATGGATAACACGAAACGGTCTCGATCAAGCCAAAGCGGGTCAGATGGGTTGTGACGCAGATGCTTGTGGAATAGCACGTAACCGATAGGTGCAAGTGCCATCGGAGTCCCAGGATGTCCCGAGTTGGCTTGCTGAACCGCATCCATAGACAGGATGCGGATTGCATCTATCGCTTGCTGTTCAATCTTTGTCATTCGACCACAAAGTTCACGAGACGTCCAGGAACGTGAACGATTCTCCGTTCTTCAACACCATCTAGATAACGGGCCACATTCTCCTCCTCACGGGCTGCGATGATCACATCATCCTCAGCAGCATCCTGGGGGACACTGATAGTACCTCTGAGTTTACCGTTCACCTGAACTGCAACACTAACCTGACTCTCAATAATCTTGGATTCATCGAAAGAAGGCCAATTAGAGCCCTCGAAGATGCTCTCTGTGTGCCCTAGGTGTTCCCAGAGCTCTTCTGCAAGGTGCGGTGCAAAGGGAGCGATCATCGTGATAAGTGGTGCCACTTCGGTACGAGTGGCTTGCCGTCCTCCAGATCGAATTGCATTCAAACATTCCATCATCGCTGCTATAGATGTGTTGTAGCCGAGTTCCGGGATCTGTTCAGTCACTTGCTTGACTGTCTGGTGGACCTTTCGCTCCACATCCGGATCTGGGGCGCCTTCGGTTGCGTTCAACGCAGTGTCCCAAAGTCGATGCAAAAAGCCATAGGGACCCTGGATCCCCTCAGCTCTGTAGTCACCACCTTCCTCAAATGGACCTAAAAACATGAGATAAATCCGGAATGCGTCAGCTCCAAATTCCTCAATAATCGGGTCGGGGATAATCACATTTCCCCGGCTCTTCGACATTTTCGCACCCCCAGCAATGATTAGTCCATGCGCACGGAATACATCATATGGCTCCTCAAAATCTAGGTAGCCCAGATCTTTCAGCACCATTGTAAGAAAGCGCGAGTACAGCAGGTGGAGCACTGCGTGCTCATTCCCGCCTATGTATGTATCAACCGGCAGCCAGCGTTTGGTGATCTCGGGGTCGAATGGGGTGTCCTCAAATTCAGTCGACGGATACCGTAGGAAGTACCACGCTGAATCCAGGAAAGTATCGGATACGTCAGTTTCTCGTCGTGCTCCTCCTCCGCACTCAGGGCAGGTGGTCTGATACCACTCCTCGACACGAGCTAGTGGACTCACGCCCGAGTCATCCGGTTTAAAATCCTCCACGCGAGGCAGAATAACGGGCAGATCTTCTTCAGGAACCGGAACGGAACCACAGTTATCACAGTGGATGATAGGGATGGGTGGTCCCCAGTAGCGCTGTCGAGAGATACACCAGTCGTGTAGACGGAAGTTGACTGTGCCTTCACCCCATCCGTTACCCTCTGCCCATTCGGTGAACACACTAACGGAGTCAGAAACGTCTATTCCATCAAACTCACCAGAGTTCACAAGCTGCCCCGGCCCAATATATGCTTCTGGTAATGGCATATTTGCGCTTTCTGTTGGCGCTGCCACGACCCGCTTTATAGGAAGATCGAAAGCAGTGGCAAACTCAAAATCCCGCTGATCATGACCGGGCACTGCCATAATCGCACCGGTTCCGTAATCCATCAGAACGTAGTCAGCAATCCAGATCGGGATTTGCTCTCCGGTTGCGGGGTTTATGCAGAAGCCACCCGTGAATGCGCCAGTTTTGGATTTGTCGGTTTTTTGCCGTGTGACCAGATCACTTTTCCTTGCTTCTTCCCTGTACTCGGAAACTGAGTGACGGTACTCATCATCTGTCACTTTATCTACCAGAGGATGCTCGGGAGAGAGGACCATATAAGTGGCGCCAAAAATTGTATCTGGCCGAGTCGTGTAGACCTCAATCTCGTGTCCCGTGCTAGAGCCATCCGGGTGGACAACAGAAAAATTGAGTCGTGCACCTTCGCTTCGCCCTATCCAGTTACTCTGGGCTTTCAAGGTGGTTTCTGACCAATCGATGAAGGCAAGGTTGTCGAGCAGGCGTTGTGCGTAATCCGTGATCTTAAAGAACCATTGCTTGATCTCTCGTTGTTCTACCGGGGTGGTACAGCGTTCGCATGCACCTGTGATGACCTGTTCATTCGCAAGTACAGTCATACATGAAGGACACCAGTTAACGGGGGCTTTCTTTTGTTCTGCAAGACCGGCTTCAAAGAGCTTAAGGAAGACCCACTGGGTCCATTTGTAGTAAGATGGATCAGTCGTATCTAGAGAATGCTTCCAGTCAAACATTCCACCTATACGCCTGAGTTGTCGGGTGAAGTTTTCGACATTTGCTGGTATCAGGTCCATCGGGTGTGTCCCGATCTTCAAAGCGAAGTTCTCGGAGTGAATTCCGAAGGCATCGAAGCCCATTGGTTCGAAGACAGTCAGCCCCTGCATTCGCAGGAATCGCCCATGCACATCCGCGCCTGTAAATGCGTAGATGTTGCCCACGTGGAGCCCCTCAGCTGAGGGGTAGGGGAACATCATGAGTTGGTAATACGGGTCCTTGGCGGACTTGAGTTGCTCCAACGTCAAGGAGTTCGTGCCGCGCTCCTCCCAGTTGCGCTGCCACTTCTCCTCAACGGCGGAGGGGTTGTAGCTGTCCCTCTCTTGGTTTGACATATCGTGCCGAAGATTCAATGACACAGCTCATATTATATGTATGAGCTGTGTGAGTAGTCGAAAAGCACGTCAACCTACATGAGCCGGCTAAGTCACAGAAGGGCAGAATATTGAATTATGGCTATCTTTTTTGGCGCATGATCCTAAAACCAGCATTCTAAAGATTCGATGATTGGATAGTTGATGGATAAGCAAAGAAAAAAAATCTCGGGCGCAAGCTTGCGTCATGCGTTTGAAGAGATCATCTGGCCTCGGAGAAAGCTCATCTTCGTAGGCCTTCTCCTAATAGTCCTAAACCGCGTTAGTGGACTTGTCTTACCCGCATCGACCAAGTACTTGGTCGATAACGCCATAGTAGCAGGCGATATGGATATGCTTTGGCTGATACTCGGTGCAGTCAGCCTGGCAGTGCTAGTCCAGGCCGTAACCTCATACGCTTTAACCATGCTGCTCTCGGTCGAGGCTCAGCATCTGATTGCCAGCCTGCGTTCCCAAGTCCAGAAGCATGTTCTCCGACTTCCGGTACGGATCTTCGACAATACGAAGTCTGGAGAACTGGTCTCACGAATCATGGATGACGTTGAGGGCGTGCGGAACTTGGTCGGGACTGGCTTGGTTCAGCTTGTTGGAGGAGCCATTACCGCCATCGTTGCTTTCGTATTTTTGGTGCGCATTGATCCAGTTATGACCGCATTAGCGCTCTGTCCTCTTGGTGCATTTGCGTTTGTCTCATTTAGAGCGCTTAAAACATTAAGGCCAGCATTTCGGGAACGTGGTCAAATTAGAGCTGAAGTGACGGGAAGGCTTACTGAAACACTCGGTGGCATACGTGTGATCAAGGGATTCCACGCCATCCAGAAGGAAGGCCAGATTTTCCACGCGGGTGTTTTGCGAATCTTTGAGAATGTAAAGACAACACTAACCACCCAGAGCATGCTCACGAGTATGGGCACTTTTATTCTCGGTTTAGCAAGTGTGCTAGTTATGGGGTACGGTGGCTTCCTGATTGTTCAAGGTTCGTTAACAATCGGAGAACTTTTCTCATTCACGCTTTTTCTGGGATTCCTGCTTGCTCCGATTGTACAGTTCGCGAACATAGGTACTCAGATGACCGAAGCGTTTGCTGGGCTCGACCGTACCTCAGAGCTCCTTAGCTGGCCGAGGGAGGACGATGATCCGGATCGCACTGTCGTCATGCCGGAAATTGACGGACATATGTCGTTCGAAGATGTCTATTTCCAGTACGAAGAGGACAAGCCAGTTCTCAAGGGAATCACATTCTCTGCGACCCCAGGAACGTTGATCGCGCTTGTCGGGAGTTCTGGCTCGGGCAAAACAACCCTGGCTGGATTAGCTGCGACATTTCTTGAGCCAGACCGCGGAAGAGTTCTAGTGGACGGTATCGATCTTCGTGAGGTCAAACTCTCAAGCTACCGGGACCAACTTGGCCTAGTACTGCAAGATGACTTCCTGTTCGATGGGACAATCCGAGAGAACCTACTTTTCGCACGACCTGACGCAGTGGAACACGAGATCCACGAGGCAGCAGAACAGGCATACGTGACTGAATTCACTACTCGCTTCCCGGATGGACTAGATACGGTGATCGGTGAGAGGGGGGTGAAGTTGTCTGGTGGTCAGCGGCAGAGAGTGACTATCGCTCGTGCGATTCTCGCAAACCCAAGGATCTTGCTACTTGATGAGGCGACTTCAAGCCTCGACACGGAAAGTGAAGCGCTGATCCAGAAGAGCCTCAATCACCTACTTCAGGGTCGTACAACCGTGGTAATTGCACACAGGCTCTCGACGATTCAGCGTGCTGATCTCATCCTGGTCATTGAAGATGGAGAGATCGTCGAGCACGGACGTCATGATCAATTGATAGATAGTAATGGCCGGTACCATCAACTCTACACACTACAGGCCAGGATTTAGGGTTTACTTTCTGGCAGTAGGTCAAATGGATCAGAAACCGTGTCCATCGTGGCTCGCAACTCCGCGAGTAATCCAGCCAGGTCACCACCTCGCTCCTCAAGCATAAGGGCGAAGTCTGGCAGCCGATGGTAATACCGGATCCGTGAGAGCAATGTAGCATTGTTTAACGAGGTTTCCCGGAACCCTCGGAACGTCACCGCTTCAAATGTCGGGGCTATTTCATCATCAAAACGCGTGAGTGCTTGTGTGAAGATTTCTTCTCTACGGGACACCTTGTCATCATAGGAGAGTGCCAGGTCTCCGTATATTCCCCCAAGCTCAACCATCATAGAATCGACAAAGACTGAAAAGCGCTGATAATCACGCCAACGAGCCTGTGCACGGAGGCACTTAGAGGTGTCCGGACCACCCCCATCACGTGTGCAGAAGAACCGTGCGGCACCAACTCGGCCCACAAAAGTGGAGAAGCTCTCATTAAATGTTACCTGCCCGGGAATGAAGAGGTATTGATGAGATAACTCATGAAGGACGGTTTCAACCACTTCCACATCATCCGCCCGGAGCACCGTTGAGAGAATTGGGTCACTGAACCAGCCCAAAGTGCTAAACGCAGCTGTGGGTCGAAGATAAGTATCGAAACCCTCCTGTTTGAGTTTGTCTTCTTCATTCTGTGCGTCGTCTAGAGAGAAGAATCCTTTGTAGGGTACCCGCCCAATAATTGGGAACCACCACGTTTTTGACTCTAGCCGGTCCTTGTGGGCTGCAGACACAACGAGCGCGAGTGTGTCCTGATCGAGTTGAGTGAATGTCCTGTATGCATCACCCACCTCGATCCCCAACTCATGTGTTGCAAAGCGGCGTGCTTCGAGTACGAACGAGAGCTTGCCTCGCGTTACAGGATCGATACTGGGGTCTCCTAGAAGTTCAACGATGTCCTGACGGGCACGCAAAATTCGAAGCTCAGCCAGTCCTGCTTTCACCACATAGATCGGGGAGCAGCCTCCAATGCCGATCAGCGTGATTATGAGAGTAGCTTTAATCCAACAATTTCTTCGAGGCGAGTGGTCTACTTTGGCCAGCATCTTAAGGCAGTTCTTCGCCAACGTACGATCGAGCATCGGGATCCACCGCAATACGCAGTTCGACTAGGTCCACATCTGCTGCAATATCTAACGGAAGCTGTGAGGCTGCAGTCTTGAGTGCTGCTTTTGCATCGTCGGCGTCAACCGTGAACGTATGGTAGCGTTGCTGGTGCCCACCGTAGCGGACGGTAACCTGGAAGTTCATCATTCGAATCTACCGGTGATTCACGGACCCATCTATCCTAACAGATGCTTCGAGGGCGAATTCTTTACCGTTTCTTGGTTGGTGTGGCTCGCTTTGTAGCACCCATTCTTGCGATCGGAACTGGAAAGATCTCTCGTGGATTCGAGGGAAGACTTGTTGCGCACAAAGTGCTGGAGAAATGGGGCGAAGAGAAACGTGATCCGCACCGGCCTACAGTATGGATTCATGCCCCTTCAGTTGGAGAAAGCCTTCAAGCAAGTGCGGTCATTGAGGCACTCCGAGCGAGATTTCCTGGGGTTCAGGTCGTTTTCACATATTTTTCCCCATCTGCTGCCGAATTTGTAGGTCGGCTCCCTGTGGAAGTGTCGGCTTATCTTCCCTGGGACCTAAGAGGGACAACTGGAAGGGTCTTAGAAGCGGTTCAGCCCGATTTGCTCATTTTTAGCAAAACAGAGGTTTGGCCAGTTCTGGTTGATGAAGCTCAGAAGAGATCTGTACCTGTGGCACTGGTCGGAGGGAGCGTTCCTTCTAATGCAGGGCGCCTCCGCCAACCAATGCGCACCTTCCTGAGGGCAACATGGCAGGGACTTACCGTGGCATGTGCAATAGCGGATGCCGATGCAAATCGGCTACAAAGCCTAGGTGTGCTCCCTAGAGTGATATCTATAACAGGAGACCCTGCTGTTGATACAGTAGCGCGAAGGGTTTCAGCTGCTGATGCAACTGCTGTTCACCTAGCGCCTTTCCACTCTGATCATCGGCCTACCGTCATCGCTGGCTCTACGTGGAACACAGACTTGAAGAGATTACTGGCAGCACTGGAGATTATGAGAAGGGTAGTGGGTGAGGTCCGAGTAGTAATCGCTCCCCATGAACCGACAGAACTCGGAGTTACCAATATCCGCGAGTGTTTAGAGAAAAAGAGTTGGTCGACTCGGACTCTTAAGGAAGTTGAGTTGAGTGCTTCGGTTGCCAGTGTGGATGCGGTCATCATTGATCGAGTCGGAGTCTTGCCGGACCTATATACTGTCGGTCACGTAGGGTACGTTGGAGGAGGATTCCATAGTGCTGGGGTCCATTCAGTCATCGAGCCTGCCGCCGCGCGACTGCCAGTAATTTTCGGCCCCCAGTACAGGAATAGTTCAGCAGCGATAGACCTTCTCAAAGAAGGAGCTGCGAAAGTAATTACTGATGCCGAGGGGTTAGCCGATAGCCTTTTGAATTGGCTGAAGGACACCGAAGAGCATAGTTACGCGGCGAACCGTGCATTCGGCTATATTCAAACTCACCGCGGTGGAGCTGAGCGCACCATTGACGCTCTCGCCCATCTCTTAGGGCCTTAAGTGCTATGAATGATGATAATGTAGTTGTGCCTGAGATTACGCCGAATGAGTTAAGCGCGCGATTTGAACTAGGACATGCACCAGTGCTAGTGGATGTTCGAGAACTATTTGAACGTGAAATCGTGGATTTGCCAGACCATGGACAGCTCTCTATACCCACTGGTCAGTTTATAGGGCGGATTGGGGAGCTAGATCCTGCCGAGGAGGTTGTGGTGTACTGCCGGAGCGGGGGGCGTAGTGAGCAGGTGGCAAGATATTTAATGCAAAATGGGTTTGAACATGTCTTGAACCTGCGCGGTGGGGTTCTCGGGTGGCGCCAAGAGGTTGATCCGTCCTTGCCCACGTACTAGCAGTTCATATGCTTCGGTATCTATCGCTTATATTCGCAACTCTCGCACTCTTCGCATGCAAAGCTGGACCGTCCACTTCTGAGAGCTCAACTCGGAGCGAATCTGAATCCTCCAATGTTGTGATTCTCCCGAAACCATCAACTGAAGAAGAGGTCGGGAATAGACCACCGAACATAGGCGAAGAACTACTGGATAACCCAGGGGTTCACTTAACCGATGAGAAAAGTGGCGTGCGATTCGCCCGCCCCCCCGCCGTTAGGGGCTTGTACGTTAATGCATGGGCGGCTGGTTCGAGAACGCGGATGGATGCACTCATAGATGTTGCTCAACGTACGGAGATCAACGCCTTCGTAATCGATATAAAGGACGCTTCCGGCTACGTTAGCCACAGTACTGAAGTTGAGTTTGCGCATGAGGTAGGGGCGACTGAGGAAATCAGGATTCGCGATCTGTCCGGACTGCTAACGAGACTAGAACAGGAACAGATTTATCCGATCGCCCGCATCGTGATTGTCAAAGACCCTATTGTCGCAGTTTCTCGTCCCGATCTCGCTGTTCAAGATTCTGCAGGTGGGCCCTGGATTGACAGTAAGGGCATAGTTTGGCTGAATCCATATAAACGCGAAGTCTGGGACTATCATGTTGGCTTGGCACGGGAAGTGGCTCAGATGGGTTTCCCTGAAATCCAGTGGGATTACGTGCGTTTCCCAGATGCTCCGGAGGAGGAACGCCAGCGAGCGGTATATCCTGACTCAGATGAGCTTACTAAGACCGAAGCTATTCGCAGCTTCCTGAGTTACTCACGGGCAGAGTTGGCAAGTTTGGGTGCCAGGGTGACCGCTGATGTTTTCGGACTCACAACATCAGCTTCGCGTGATGTGGGCATCGGGCAGTTGTGGGAATCTTTTATAGACGTTGTTGACGCAGCGTTGCCGATGGTATATCCAAGCCACTATTGGTCAGGGAGTTTCGGCATCGATACACCAAACGCGTATCCGTATGAAATCGTCAATAGTGCTTTAGCAGATGCACTTCGCCGCTCAGCTCAAGTTGAAGGAGCAGCGAGCACGATACCGTGGTTGCAGGATTTTACACTTGGAGATCCCCCATACGGCTCCCCGGAGGTGCGCGCTCAAATTCAAGCGGCGCATGATGCTGGTATCAACGAGTGGGTCCTGTGGAATCCAGGAAGCCGATACACAGAAGGTGCATTGGAACCAATCGGAGGGTTTGGAGAGGAACCTGTGGTGCGCGTCGGTAATACTCTTATCCCCGTTTCGCTCAGATGGGAGTTGCTAGACACTACCACACTCTTGCCCGACACTCTTGGCGGACGACGCTGACCTCAAGTGGGGTATTCTTGCGGAGTAGGCCAAGAATAAGACACCGCGCTTTTCAGGGAGCTAGCCAGCAATAGGAGCGAACTGGAGTTCATGAAGCCGCGCGTATATGCCATCGGAAGCGAGAAGGTCTTCATGCGTACCTTCCTCGTGGAGCTTCCGTTTGTGGAGCACTAAGATACGATCGGCATTTTGCACTGTTGAAAGACGGTGTGCGATTACTAATGACGTGCGGTTTTTGAGTAATTCTTCGGTAGCTGACTCGATTTTTGCTTCAATCTCAGAGTCCACAGAGCTCGTTGCTTCGTCAAGCACGAGGATATCCGGGTCAAAGGCGAGAGCGCGTGCAAAACTCACAAGCTGTCGTTCGCCAACTGAAAGGCCAGATCCACGCTCTCCAACTGGTTGGTTGTATCCTTCAGCGAGACGCTCTATGAACCGCGATGCCCCAATTCTTGTAGCTGCACTGCGGACAGCATCGTTCGAGATCTCCGGTGAACCCAGGCGAATGTTATAGCCCACATCTTGACTAAAGAGGAAGACGTCTTGGAGCACGAGGCCAATTCGGGCGCGTATATCTTGAAGTCTCGTGTGCTGTATTGGGATGCCGTCAAGTAAGATCTGCCCGCTGGTAACGTCATAAAAGCGCATCAGAAGGTTGATAACCGTAGTTTTTCCGACCCCGGTATGGCCCACAATAGCCACTTTCTCGCCGGGATCGACGGTAAAGCTTAAATCCTCCAAGATCCAATCAGGGTTCCCATCACGATCTTTGCCATATGCAAACCAGACATCCTGGAATTCGATTCGACCGTGGGTTGTAGCTGGCAGTGCGACTGGGTTTTCCGGATCCTCAATGACGTTTTCTTCATCAAGCAGCTTGAAAATTCGCTCGGAGGACGCCATCGCGCCCTGGAGTAAGTTGTATTTTTCGGAGAGATCCTGTATCGGTCTGAAGAAGCGTCGAGCGTACTGGAGGAATGCCGCGAGAACGCCGACTGTGATTGCACCATCTAGAGTTCTTAGCCCTCCGTACCAGATGATCAGTGCAAGTGCGAATGCAGTGAAAAATTGAATAATCGGGAAGAAGAGGGCGTAATAAGTGATCGAACGGAGGTGAGCATCCAAATAAGATTGGTTAAGCTCAGCATGAAGATTGGCCTGCTCTTCTTCATGGTTAAACAGTTGGACAACACGAATTCCTGTGAATCTCTCATGAATGAAGGCATTAAGTTTCGCTACCCGACCCCTTATGTCTCGGTACGCAGTTCGGATCCTTGCACGAAATAAGAACGCTGTAAGAAAGACGAAGGGAAGGACACTGAATGAGACT
Organism: uncultured bacterium; assembly: GCA_963934665.1. Lineage (GTDB taxonomy): Bacteria > Gemmatimonadota > Gemmatimonadetes > Longimicrobiales > Gaopeijiaceae > UBA1142. The sequence goes on from CAWVZF010000025.1 coordinate 22,650, forward strand.
AGTGCAAGCCTCCAATTCATATTCAGCATCGCGGCAACTATGAAGCCTAGTGTGAACACATCACCGAAAACGGTAACGAGGCCTGAACTAAATAACTCATTCAGCGTCTCAACGTCGTTCGTGATCCGAGTCATCAGTCGGCCAACCGGATTCCTATCGTAGAACCGAAGGTCCATCCGTTGGAATTTTCGAAAAATCTCGGTGCGTAGGTCATACATTACCGACTGGCCAAGCCATGTTGTAATTACACCCTGCACGTAGGTAAGTATGGCTCCTAGTAAAACCGCAGCGATGTACCCTCCTGCCAGGAGGGCAACGAAACTCCTATCTCTGCTTGGGATCGCCTCGTCAATGATGATCTGGGTCAACCATGGTCCGACGACCTGAGTTGCGGCTGCGAGGATCAACACTACGACCGCTATTACGACCCGCCACTGGTAAGGCCGTAGGTACCGGAGCAGGCGCTTCATCAGGCGCGCGTCGTAGGCTTTGCCGAAAACCTCTTCGTCGAATGTATTCAATTCGGCTATCGATACCCGGAGTTGGTGGAGGGTGCGGTGGGTACCCGAACTTTAGGCCAGTAGATCCCTGGCGCCAAAGCACCTAGGTCCTCCCAGAGGTCTCTGGAAGTGATATCGTTGAGTATGAGAGATCCGATCCGAATCCGCGGAGCACGACAACACAATCTCAAGAACATTGACCTCGATTTACCGAGGCGGTGTCTGACTGTCATCACCGGGCCGTCGGGTTCCGGTAAGAGTTCACTGGCACTCGACACGTTGTTTGCCGAAGGTCAACGGAGATATGTGGAGTCGTTGTCGACTTACGCAAAGCAATTCCTTGAGCGTATGGAGAAGCCGCATGTAGATGCGGTGGAGGGTATTTCCCCCGCGGTAGCGATCGAGCAAAAAAACCCCACAAAGTCTAGCCGCTCAACCGTAGGGACTGCTACGGAGGTTTATGACTATCTCCGGTTGCTCTGGTCCCGGGTCGGGCGCACGCATTGTCCTGAGTGTGATCGACAGGTGCGTCCGGATACCGTAAGTGAAGCAGTGGACCAAGTGCTCTCTCTTCCTGAAGGAACGCGTATCCAAGTCTGTTTTCCACTTCCACGAAGTAGTGAAGTGACACATGAAGCCATCGTGTCAAACTTGCGTGCGATGGGATTTCTTCGGCTTGTCGCGGATGGTGTGGCGCTTGACCTATCCGGCCCTGAAGCTGCAGAGGCGAAAGGGTTGGATGTGGATCTTAGCGGGGCATCCGAACTCCTGGTTGTAGTCGACCGTCTCAAAGTTCAACTGAGCCTGAGGGATCGACTAGCCGATTCTCTGGGAACCTGTTTTGTGGAAGGAGATGGGGAGGCAATTGTAGTGGCTGTGATCGAGACGGAAGAGCGGCGCCTGCTTTTTACTGAACAGTTCCGCTGCCCAGACCATCCGCAGGTCGTATTCACTGACCCATCACCACAACTCTTCTCTTTCAACAACCCTTACGGTACTTGCCAGGTCTGCTCAGGTTTCGGAGCTACGCTCGACTATGATGTGGACTTGATTGTACCGAACGGGGAAGTTTCTCTCGCGGATGGTGCAGTCGATCCATGGGCGAAGCCCCGGTACCGTCGTGAGCGAGAGAAATTGAAGACATTCGCGATGGATGGGGGCGTTTCGATTTACTCACCCTGGGAAGAGCTTTCAGAAGAGTTCCGTAGCAAGGTCATGTTCGGGACAAAAGGTTTCCGAGGGGTGATCCCATTCTTGGTCTCGAAAGAGAAGAAGCGTTACAAGCAGTACATCCGTGTTTTCCTGCGCCAATATCAAAGCCCGAACATCTGTCGATCCTGTGATGGCTCGAGAATTCGACTAGAAGCTCTATGGGTACGAGTTGGAGGTTGTCCAATCTCTGAAGTTTCTGCACTCCCATTAGAGGAACTAGCCCCATGGCTTGACCGTCTTCAGTTATCGAAGATGGAAGAGCAGGTGGCCGAGACAATCCTGAGGGAACTAAAGTCGCGTGTTGCTTTTCTGTGTGATGTCGGCCTGGGATACCTTGCCTTGGCCAGGCAGACCCGAACGCTTTCGGGTGGAGAGGCCCAGAGGATTAACCTCGCGAATTCTTTGGGTGCCGCTCTTGTTGAAACTCTCTATATCCTCGATGAGCCCACTATAGGGCTGCACCCGAAGGATACCGGTGCTCTTCTTGATCTGATCAAACGTCTTCGTGACGCTGGCAACACGGTTGTCGTGGTAGAGCACGATACTCAAGCTATCCGATCAGCAGATCATATTGTGGAGCTTGGACCAGCATCAGGTGAGCAGGGCGGCGAGGTTGTTTTTGAGGGTCCACCTGATGCACTCGAGGCAGAGGACACGTCAACCGGGCGATACATATCGGGGCGCTCTAGTGGGCCATCGCCTAAGACAAGACGCCGGGTCAATGGTGCATCCATTTTTCTTAAAGGAGCACGACTTCACAATTTGAAAGGGATCGATGTTGAAATTCCTTTGGGTACCCTGACGGCTGTCACGGGCGTGTCAGGTTCGGGAAAGTCGACTCTAGTGCATGACGTACTGTACAGGGCAGCAGAGCGTGAGTTGGGTGGCGTGAGTTCCGTGAAAGAGCACTTGGGCGAAGTCACGGGTGAATATGAAGAACTGAAAGGACTTACAGGATTGGAGGATGTGGTTCTGGTAGATCAATCTCCGATTGGCCGGACACCCCGGTCTAATCCCGCGACGTATATCAAAGCTTGGGAGCATGTCCGTAAACTGTTTTCCTCCAATCACTTAGCCAGAGAGAGGGGTTACGGACCAGGGCACTTCAGCTTTAACGTAAAAGGTGGGAGATGCGAAGTATGCAAGGGTGCTGGCCAAGTGAAGATCGAAATGGTCTTCATGGCCGACGTATATGTTGGGTGTGATACCTGTGGTGGAGCTCGCT
>CAWVZF010000026.1:0-25461 GCA_963934665.1 uncultured bacterium
AGACGGCAATGCTGACGGCTGGGTTATAGTGGGCGCCAGAGATGTGCCCTCCCATATATACCATCACCATCAGTGTACAGCCGATTGCAATTGGGGCCTCAGAAAGTCCAGTTACAGCGGTCATCCCAATCACAAAGACTAGAAAAAAGGTGCCGATCAACTCTGTCAGATAGCGCGCCATGGCTCATAGAGTTCGAGAAATATTGATAACAAGCGATTGCTGCTAGTTCTCAGTCTTGGTTCGTACCGGTTGGCCTGCGACGTATACCTGATCAATCATCTGTGTATATGTGATGTCCCGGGTAGGGTCTTCATCCAGCACGATGAAGTCGGCCCACTTTCCTGGCTCGAGGGTTCCAATATCATCTAGGCCAAGGCAGGAAGCAGCCACGCTTGTGGCCGCTAACAGGGCTTGTGTTGGGGTCAGTCCACCTCCGACCATCAGTGCCAACTCCATATGCTCGAAGTAGCCGGGGAATCGGCCTGCAGGACCCGCGTCAGTCCCGAATGTTACGGGCGCGCCAGCATCTTGGAGGATTACCATGTTCTCCATTGCCTGAACGAGCGCGACTCTGTAGGCCGCACCGGAGGCACTCGCCAGGGTACGTTCCATATAAGCAGGTTCACTCAGTCTCTCGATTTCATCCTCGTTCGCATACTCTGTGAAAAACTCGTCGTCAAAAAATCCTGGTCTTGTGCCGTAGATATATGTGCTTACTTCACGAGTAAGAGTTGGGACATAGCAGATGCCACTTTCGAGAAGACTATCTATAAACTCTTCATCCACGTCCGTGTCCCTTACGGAGTGCGCGATCATCCCAGTTCCCATATCGATCAAGCGCTTGGCGTCTTCGAGGTAGAAAAGATGTGTGGCGACTTGGATCCCTCTTTCGTTACCGACGTCCATCACAGCCTGGACCGCATCCCACGGCATTTTACGGGACGAGCCAAGATTGTCATCTACCCTGAGCTTGAGCCAATCAACACCTGCGTCCGCATTAGCGATCGCTTGATTGCGAGCTACCTCTGGAGTATTGCCAGCGATTACTGCTCCGGCAGATAGCAGCCTAGCTCGCGGATCCAGGGGGCTTGAAGACTTCCGCGCTTCTATCACGGCTAAGCCATCGCCGAGACTATTCACTGTCGTGACTCCGTACTTCGCAAAGAGTTCAAGGTCACCACGGATACGGTCTTGCTCATCGACAACGTCCTCGGCTGCCCATCGACCACTTACATGACCGTGGGTGTTGATGAGCCCAGGAATCAAGACTTTACCCTCAAGGAATACGATCTCTGTTCCAGTTGGAATTTCAGCTGACCGTGACACCGCTGTAATGCGACCATCCTCTACAACCATTGTTGCGTTCCGGATGATCGAAGCACCAGTGCCATCCCATACGGAAGCGCCGACGTAGGCTGTCGTTTGGGCTGCAAGGTTAGAGCCCGCCGCAAAGAGGACGGCGGTGAGAGTCGAAAGCGAGCGTAGTCTAATCATAATCCGACCTTACTTCGAATCTGCAGTTGGTGGCAAGGGGCTCTGTCTGGTAGATGACTAACGAAAAGCATCTCACAGAGACCTTAAATTGTTGTTAGACTGGCTCCTTGGGGGCGACGAGTTCATCTTATTAGTCGTCATTGATAGCGAGCGCGTCCTAAGTCAGAGGTGATTTGCCGTGCGGATTTCGGGGGCCTACAGGGAGAAGAGCGTGGCCGAAAGGCGGGAACAATGAAGATATTTAGTATGCTATCAGCGACACTCGGGGTCCTGCTCGTTTCTTTAGGAGAGCAGTATCCGGAGGCTACACGGGTTGATCTCCCTCCCTCCGTGATCGAACGAAGCGCAGCCTCAAGCAATGATGTGATCCAGCAGTATTGCGTGCGTTGTCATAATGACAGTGCATTGCGGGGGAATATGACTCTGGAGCAGTTCGACTTGGCCACCGCTGAAGACAATCCAGAGCTGACTGAAAAAATGATCAGGAAGGTCCGAGCCGGGATGATGCCCCCACCGGGTGCGAGGCGTCCTACGGGCGACACTCTCCGAGTTCTAGCTGAAGCACTTGAATCACATATGGATGGATTCGCTGAACGTAGTCCCAACCCAGGCGGCCGTACGTTCCAGCGCCTTAATCGGTCGGAATATGAGAGTGCGGTCTATGATTTACTCGGTCTTGAAGTTGATGCGGGAGCATATCTGCCACTCGATACTAAGAGCGAAAACTTCGACAACATCGCTGATGTGCAGCTTCTGTCCCCGACACTACTTGATGCCTATCTGAATGCGGCAGCAGACATCAGCCGCCTCGCGTTGGGAGACCCCAATGCAAGACCGGCTGAGCATACCTATAACGTCTCCGGCTACCGCTCTCAGACAGAACGGGTTCCTGGCGCCCCATTTGGTACACGAGGAGGCGTCTCGGTTGTACATACGTTCCTAGCAGACGGAGAGTACATTTTCCGGATCGCTTTCGAACATACGACAACTGGTGACGGTTTCGTTGGCCAGATCATGAGATTCGAGCAGGTCGAGGTCTCTGTGAATGGGTCACGAGTTGCGCTCTTGGATCTGGATCAATGGATGCGCATATCCGATCCCGAGGGGATTTCAATGCGGACCGAACCAATTTTTGTGCGTGCCGGTCCGCAACGTGTGACCGCTGCTTTCATCCGAAGAACAGAAGGGCCAGTCGAAGACCTGATGTCCCCACATGACTGGTCTCTTGCTGATCGTCATACTGGTATCAGTGGTTATGGTTTGACTCTTCTACCACATGTCCGCGATCTGGTCATTTCAGGTCCGAACAAGGTTACTGGTGTCTCTGAATCGCCGATTCGGAAGAATATTTTTACCTGTCGCCCTACTTTGGCTGATGAGGCACATCCTTGCGCTGAGGAGATTATCTCTGGACTAGCCAGACAAGCATACCGCAGACCGCTCAATGAGCGGGATCTTGAGTTCTTAATGTCGTTTTACGAGGAAGGAGCAAGTGGTGGCTTCGAGATTGGGATTCGTACCGCACTCCAAGCGATTCTAGCAAGTCCTCACTTCGTATTCCGTTTCGAAGAAGCTCCCCCGAATGTGCGGCCGGGAGAAAGCTATCGAATTACTGATATCGATTTGGCGTCACGACTTTCTTTCTTCCTATGGGGAACTGCGCCTGACCCTGAACTACTAGGAGTTGCTGAGCGAGGGGAGCTCTCTGATCCAGAAGAGCTTGAGGATCAAGTACTTAGGATGTTGAGTGACAGGCGTGCTGAGTCTCTTGGCCCAAGGTTCGCGGGGCAGTGGCTTCGGTTACAGGACCTTGATAAGGTCCATCCCGATCAATTCTGGTTCCCTGATTTCGATCAACAGCTAGCAGAAGCAATGCGGCAAGAGACAGAGCTGTTGTTCAACTATTTAGTACGTGAGGACAGGAGTATTTTAGACCTCTATTCAGCGGACTACACGTTCGTGAACGAGCGATTGGCTCAGCACTACGGTATTAGAGGCGTTGTAGGTGATCATTTCCGTCGAATTGTATATCCGGATGATCAGAGGAGAGGGGTTTTGGGGCATGGCAGCATCCTCACACTGACTTCTCACGCGAATCGCACATCTCCTGTGCTTCGAGGGAAGTGGGTGATGGAGGTTCTTCTGGGTACGCCCCCACCGCCTCCACCGCCAGGAATTCCGGATCTTGAGGAAACTGAGGGCTCAGAAGCGGGAAGGATGTTGACTACTCGTGAACGCATGGAGCTACACAGGACGAGTCCTACCTGTAACTCCTGCCACAGGTTTATTGATCCTATTGGCCTCGCACTCGATAACTACGATGTCACGGGCCGTTGGCGGATACGCGAGAATGGTATGCCCCTGGACACGAGGGGTGAACTCTATGATGGCACGCCTGTTTCAAGTCCAGCGGAGCTTAAGGATGCTCTTTTGAAGCGACCAATACCTCTAATTCGGACATTTACTGAAAATCTGATGGCGTACGCCCTGGGAAGAAGGGTAGAATACTATGATCAGCCAACTGTTCGATCGATAACCCAGGCTGCTGCTACAGAGGGATATAGAATGTCCACTTTCATTCTAGGGGTGGTTGAAAGCGAGGCGTTTCAGGTTCAACAAGTGGCGAGCATGGTCGACAATCAGCTGCAAGATCTGCCAAATTAGGTGTGAGGAGACAAGCTATATGAATTTTGTCACAGGAAAGCAGATACCGCGCCGGACATTTATGAAGGGTGTCGGTGCTTCAATGGCTCTACCTTTTCTGGATGCGATGATCCCAGCTGGGAGGGTTTGGTCGAAGGCATTGCCGGAGACAGATCCAACCCGTGTGATTGCAATTGAGATGGTCCATGGAGCTGCCGGATGTAACGAGTGGGGTGCCACCCAGAACTTGTGGTCGCCTGCTAGCGTTGGGCGTGACTTTGACCTAGCACCAAGTGCGCTTAGTCCTCTCGAGTCTTTCCGCGACTATTTAACGATTGTTAGTAACACTGACGTTAAGATGGCTGAGGCATTCGAGCCGCCAGAGATCGGGGGCGACCACTTCCGATCGAGTGCAGTCTATCTCACCCAATCTCACCCAAAGCAAACCAGGGGCTCGGACCTTTACGCTGGAACATCTTTTGATCAGCTGTGCGCGCAGCGATTCGGTCAGGAGACATCAATTCCGTCAATGCAGCTCTGTATTGAACCGGTAGATCAATCTGGTGGGTGTGCTTATGGCTACGCTTGTGCCTATACAGATTCGATAAGCTGGGCATCACCGAGTGAGCCACTCCCAATGATCCGAGATCCTCGCGTGGCGTTTGAGATGCTATTCGGGGCTGGTGGGACCACAGAAGAACGCGCAGCTCGTAGGAAGACGAATAAGAGCATACTTGATTGGATTACAGAAGAAATTGCTTTTCTTAGAAAAGACTTAGGGCCTACGGACCACCAGAGGTTGGACCGCTATTTGGACAACGTCCGTGAATTGGAGCGCCGTATCCAAGCAATTGAAGCCCAGAACATGAATGGAGAGTCTCGCGAGCTACCTGAGTCTCCTGCGGGTGTGCCCGACTCTTTCGAAGAGCACATCAAGCTGATGTTTGACCTTCAGGCACTCGCTTTTGCATCAGACGTTACTCGTGTGTTTTCCTTCAAGACTGGACGGGACGCTTCTGGTCGTGTGTACCCGGAGAGCGGCACTGATCGGCCATTCCATGGAGCTTCACACCATGGAGGACGTGAGGAGGCAATTCTTGAGTTCTTTAAGATCAATAAGTACCACACGAGCCTACTTCCGTATCTCTTGAACAGCCTCGCGAGCGTTGAAGAAGCCGACGGTAATCTTTTGGACAACACGATGATCATTTATGGATCACCGATGGCAGATGGAAACCTCCACAACCACCGACGTTGCCCGTTAATCGTTCTCGGAGGTGCAGGGGGGCACAATCCTGGAAATCTTCACTTAAGGGCTCCGGATGGGACCCCAATGGCCAACGTAATGCTGAGCTTGCTCCATGATCTCGGGCTTGATGACTTAGAGAACTTCGGAGACAGCAGTGGGGAGTTCTCATTATCGATGCCGGTGCCTTTCTCTACTAACAGCTGAGGAGTGAGCATTGATAGGGCGTAAAGTGAGTCTGAAGATTGTGGGCTTGCTATGCCTTAGCCTGCTGATTCTTGCAGGCACACCCGGAGATTCACCAGTTGCCGATGCCGCTATGATGGGGGATCTCGACGAGGTGCGATCGCTCTTGAGTGGGGGAGCAGATGTGAATGCTGCTCACACAGATGGCATGACCGCACTCCACTGGGCCGCAGAAAATGCACATACAGAAATGAGTTCTCTGCTTGTCGCAGCTGGTGCGAACCTTGAGGCAGTGACGCGTATAGGTGGTTATACCCCTCTTCATTTGGCGACGAGGAAAGGTTCAAGATCGGTTGCCTCGAGCCTTCTTGAGGCAGGTGCTGATCCACGAGCAGAAACTGAGACGGGTAAGGTCACCCCACTCCACTTTGCTGCAGCTGCCGGAGAGGCTGGGTTAACATCTTCTTTAATAGCGCACGGTGTGGATGTAGATGTACGTGAATCGACTTGGGGCCAAACACCTTTAATTTTTGCGTCTTCAGCTGGCCATCTGGATGTCATGCATATATTGCTCTCCAATGGAGCTGATGCTTCACTGACGACGAAGGTCATCGACATCCCTGCGCTAGATGAGGTAGATCGAACTGCGCGCGCGGTTCGTAACGAAATGCTGGATGCTTTCAAATCTGCAGCAATGGGAGGGCCTAGTTGGCGACCAGAGCCTAGCCAGGTGCGAGCAGCAGTGCGGGCAGCCCAGCAAGTTCAGCGTTCTCTGGCAAGCGTATCGGATGCCCCAGAGCGGGAGGAGCAACCTGGTGCTCAGCTGGATGCTCCACTGGGTTACACGGAGCTGGTAGGCAAGCAGGGTGGGCTTACACCGCTACTCCATGCTGTACGCGAAGGTCACGTGGATTTGGCACTCGCTCTTGTGGATTTCGGGGTGGACATCAATCAGGTAAGTGACGGAGACCATACCAGCCCGATCCTGATGGCAACAATAAACGGGCACTTTGATCTAGCACTGCTACTCCTTGATCGCGGTGCGGATCCGACGCTCGCTAGTGATGCTGGCGCAACACCACTCTTTTCCTCGCTGAACACACACTGGGCGCCCAAATCCCGCTATCCTCAACAGCACGCGTATCGTCAGCAAGACGTAACGTACCTAGATGTGATGAAGAGGCTGCTAGATGCTGGTGTAGATCCGAACGTCAGGCTCAGGAAGCATATTTGGTACATGTCCTACACGTTCGACCTCCTCCGAGTTAACACGATTGGTGCAACTCCTTTCTGGCGTGCAGCTTACGCTACCGATGTCGATGCGATGAAGCTTCTTGTGGAGTACGGGGCGGATTACGGGGTTCCAACACTGAAACCACCCGGCCGCGGAGGTGGTGGTTCCAGTTCGAGTGAAGATCCTTCGGGGTTAGCACCTGTTCCTGATGGTGGCCCAGGAGTATTTCCCATCCACGCTGCAAGTGGCGTTGGGTATGGAGAGGGATATGCAGGCAATTCACATCGGCATGTGCCAGATGGTTGGCTACCCGCGGTGAAATACTTGGTCGGAGAACTAGGGCTAGATGTAAATGCTAGAGACCATAACGGCTACAGTCCGGTTCATCATGCAGCAGCCCGTGGCGACAACGAACTTATCCATTATCTGGTCGAGCAAGGTGCTGATGTGACTTTTGTTAGCCGTCGAGGGCAGACAACGGTTGATATGGCAAACGGTCCACAGCAACGGATCAGTCCATTTCCGGAGACGATCTCGTTGCTGGAAAGCCTAGGTGCGAAGAACAACCACAACTGCTTGTCTTGCTGATCACATACTTAGTCCGCTAGCCCGAATCCCTACCGCTAGAGAGTTCCTCTAAGATACGCTCAAAAAGTAAGCGCTGTTCTTCATCAATACTGATCACGAGCGTGATTTCGTCATATTCGAGCTGGGTCATCTCGTTTTCAGCGAGGATCTCTTGAATTCCTTCCTGAAAACGGGCTCGTATGCGTTCACGCTCTTGAAGTTCATGAGTGCGGCCGAGCTCCGCGTGAAAGTCGTCCCGCTGCTCGCTGATTGCTATATGAGCTTCAACGAACACGGTCATGCGTTCTGTCGTTACCTGAGGGAGTTCCTGGGTCTGTGCTGCCAAGGGTGAGAGGGTCACCACAAATAGCGATGTCATTGCGAGAATGACATCACTGACATTAAAAGCTCTCCAGACTTCAGTTTTCACTCTATCTCCTCCGAGATCGTTCCCAGGCTGGTATCTAAGGATCATACTGTCGACCCCCTCTCTTGCCAAAAATCTAGTGACTTGATGGCCTACCATTTGTAGTAGTTCTTGTGGCTGCTGAGGGCTCTCCTACCTATAATACATTTGGAAGATTCTATGCTAACAAGCAAGATCCCTCTCAGAGGACACGTATGAAGACCTTGGCCGGCATCTCGGCGGTTTTGGGTTTCACCCTAGTGCTCATCGGTGGCGAGGCACATCTGCCCTATTCGCTTCTGGGGTCATCACCCGAGTTTGTGCACCTGAGCTCGGGGTCCCATACAGCGTTGGCAGAGACAGATATCGACCATACCGAGGTTGTTGAACAGTACTGTGTTCGGTGCCATAACGACCGCAGAATGACTGGCAACATGTCACTTGAGCAGTTTGATGCTTCAGTTCCGGAACGGAACGCTGAATTGTCAGAAAAGATGATCCGAAAGCTCCGGGCGGAGATGATGCCGCCACCGGGCGCGCGGCGCCCTGCCGGAGACACGCTCTTATCGCTTGTTCTATCCCTCGAATCCAGCATGGATGCTGCAGCAGTAGCGAACCCAAACCCTGGAGGACGCAGTTTTCAAAGGCTAAACCAGGCCGAGTATGGGCGTTCTATTCTTGAACTGCTCGACCTAGAGATAGATGCTGGTGATTACCTCCCACTCGATACTAAGAGTGCGAATTTCGACAATATCGCTGACGCTCAAATGCTTTCACCGATGTTGCTTGATACGTACTTGCGCGCTGCTGCTGAGATCAGCCGACTTGCTGTCGGAGATCCAAATGTGCTTCCGTCCTCGAAGACCTACACAAATGGGGGGTACGTTTCCCAGTGGGATCGGGTAGAAGGCGCACCGTTCGGGACGCGTGGTGGAATCTCAGCGATGCACACCTTCCCGGCGGATGGTGACTACGTGTTCAAGATGGCTTTTGAGCATACCACGACCGGGGGGTTTTTCGGAGGCACTTCTAGGGACGAACAGATTGAGATTTCAATCGATGGTGAGCGCATTGCACTCTATTGGGTTGACCGCTTTATGAACGTCTCAGATCCGAACGGCGCAAATATGCAAAGTGAGCCGATCTTTGTGCGAGCGGGTCCACGTAGGGTGAGTGCAGCTTTCTTGAGACAAGCTGAAGGGCCTAGGGAGGATGTAGTTTCGCCTCATGAGTGGTCGCTAAGCGACAGGCAGATTGGGGTAAGCGGTTATGGAGTCACAGCACTTGCTCATCTCAAAGATTTAGCTATCACAGGTCCACACGATCCTACTGGTGTTTCAGAGACTCCGAGTCGGCGCCGAATATTCAGTTGTCGGCCGCTTACTCCGGAGGAAGCACCTGCATGTGCGGAAGAAATTATATCCCGACTGGGTCCTCAGGCTTTTCGTCGGCCACTCACACAGGTAGACCTTGAGGGGTTGATGTCCTTCTATGAACTAGGGTCTGGTGACGGGGGTTTTGAGCTTGGAGTGCGGACAGCGATAGAAGCCATGCTGGCTAGTCCTGACTTCGTATTCAGGCTTGAAGAAGCACCCACTGGGGTGCAGGCGGGGGAAAGCTATACCGTAAGCGACATCGATTTGGCATCTCGACTTTCATTTTTCCTTTGGGGTGCTCCGCCAGATGCTGAGTTATTGGCCGTGGCCGAAAAAGGTGAATTGTCTGATGAAAGTGGGCTAACTGCACAGGTCAGACGTATGCTCAAAGATCCGCGGGCAGAAGCTCTAGGGACACGGTTCGCGAGTCAGTGGCTCCGTTTGGAGGACTTAGACAAAGTCCACCCCGACCGACTGTTCTTTCCGGATTTTTACCAGCAGCTTGCCGATGCGATGCTCAGGGAGACCGAACTGTTCTTCAATGGTTTGGTTCGTGAGGATCGCAGTGCGCTGGAGTTGTATTCTGCGGACTACACGTACTTGAACGAAGCCTTGGCAAAGCACTACGGCATTCCGGGAATCACAGGAACTCATTTCCGTAAAGTCCAATACCCGGACGCTACCCGCCGCGGAATCCTCGGGCACGGAAGTATTCTCACCCTCACCTCACACGCGAATCGGACTTCCCCAGTGTTACGAGGTAAATGGGTGTTGGAGGTGCTGTTAGGAGCTCCTCCTCCTCCTCCTCCTCCAGGTATCCCTGATTTAGAAGAAACCGAAGATTCCGAAGATGGGCGCCTACTAACTACCCGCGAGCGCATGGAATTGCATCGCTCAAGCCCTTCCTGCAACTCGTGCCATCGTTTCATGGATCCCATAGGCCTCGCACTCGATAATTATGATGTGACAGGCAGATGGCGGATTCGAGAGAATGGCATGCCGCTTGATACACAGGGTGAATTTTATGATGGGACTATGATTGAAACTCCTTCGGCGCTCCAAGAAGTTCTTGTGAAGCGGCCAATCCCGCTTGTCAGAACGTTCACAGAGAATCTTATGGCATATGCTCTTGGCCGTAGGGTGGAGTATTATGACCAACCGACTATCAGGTCTATTACTGCGCAGGCTGCAGAAGACGATTATCGTATGTCGTCGTTCATACGTGGAGTTGTGCTCAGTGATGCCTTCAGGATGCAGCAGGTGAATGTGGTTGCAGATGATGGAAGCGGGATCAACTAGCGATAGTTACTAGGAGAAACTCGGATTATGGAATTTATCACCGGTAAACACATTCCCCGTCGTACGTTCGTACGAGGGATGGGGGCAACGGTGGCTCTGCCGTTTCTAGAAGCGATGATCCCAGCCGGACGTGTTTGGTCGCGCGTCACCGATGACGCTTTACCGACCCGGCTTGTCGCGATTGAGATGGTTCATGGGGCTGCCGGATGTAACGAGTGGGGTGCCACGCAAAACCTATGGTCTCCAGAGGCAGTCGGCCGTGACTTTGATCTTGCGCCAACTTCACTTAGCTCACTTGAGAGATTCCGAGATTATCTAACCATCATTAGCAACACTGATGTTAGGATGGCGGAAGCTTTCCAGCCGTATGAAATCGGTGGTGACCATTTTCGCTCAAGTGCGGTTTTCCTCACTCAGTCCCACCCGAAGCAGACGGAAGGTTCAGACGTATACGTTGGGACTTCTCTTGATCAACTCTATGCTAAGCGTTTCGGACAGGACACGCCCATCCCTTCCATGCAGCTTTGCATTGAGAATATTAATCAATCGGGCGGGTGTGCATACGGATATACGTGCGTCTACACGGACTCAATCAGCTGGGCTTCGCCTACTGAGCCATTGCCAGTCATTCGCGATCCCAGGGTCGCGTTTGACCAGTTGTTTGGTGCTGGAGGAACTGTTGAGGAGCGTGCACTTCGCCGCAGGACAAACAAGAGTATACTCGACTGGATCACGGGTCGTGTGGCTCAACTGCGCAGGGAGCTTGGCCCCAACGATATTCAGAGGCTCGACAGGTACCTAGATAACGTCCGGGAGCTCGAACGGCGTATCCAAAGGATTGAAGCTCAGAATACGAGTGGTGAATCTCGCGAATTACCGGAAGCACCGGCCGGGGTACCGGACTCCTTTGAAGAGCACACCCGGCTAATGTTTGACTTGCAAGCGCTTGCGTTCTCTTCAGATGTGACCAGGGTGTTCTCTCTGAAGATGGGTCGTGACTCATCTGCGCGGGTTTTCCCTGAGAGTGGCACAGATCGGCCGTTCCACCCCGCATCGCACCATGGTGGGCGAGAGGAAGCAATTCTTGATTTCGCTAAGATCAACCAGTACCACGTAAGTATGCTCCCATACTTCCTCGAGAAGCTTCAGAGCATAGAAGAGGGTGACACCCACCTTCTAGACAAAACGATGATCGTTTATGGATCACCGATGGCAGATGGAAATCTCCATAACCATCGTCGTGCTCCCCTCTTTGTCGTGGGTGGTGCGAATGGACGGTTGGAAGGAGGGCTTCATCTTAAGACACCGGATGGAACGCCAATGGCGAATGCTATGCTAAGTCTCGCTCATGCGTTGGGTATGGATGATATGGATGATTTCGGTGACAGTACTGCAGAGTTGTCCTTATCAATGCCTGCTCGCGCCCTTACTAGTGCAGGCTCGTAAAGATGACTGTGCGTTTCTTAAGATCCTTAAGTGTACTTGGTCTCAGTGCACTGTTATGGGGTGCGGTACCTCCTGAGTCACCAGTGGCGGACGCTGCCATGCGAGCTGACTTGGATAAGGTGCGGCTACTTCTTAAGGGTGGAGCGGATGTAAACGTTGCTCAGGGTGACGGGATGACTGCCCTTCACTGGTCAGCTGAGAATCGCAGTGCTGAGATGGCTGCGATGCTTATCTATGCTGGTGCAAATGTAGAGGCTGTTACCCGGATCGGCGGCTACACGCCCTTGCACTTAGCCTCACGGTCTGGCGGCGCTGCAATCGTTGAGGAACTGCTTGAAGCTGGTGCAAACCCGGCAGTCACGAGTAGCGCGGGAGGAGCCACACCCCTTCACTTCGCAGCATCAACATCAAGGAAGGGATCAGTGATCGCCTTGCTCGATCACGGTGCCAAGATTGATGCTCGTGAGAGTGCTTGGGGACAGACACCACTCATGTTTGCTGCCTCACTCGGACGTACTGAAATCGTGGAGTTATTGCTGAGCCGAGGAGCTGACGTATCGGTTACCACTTCCACTGTCTATTTGCCAGCGCTTCAGGACGCAGACCGTGCTGCTAGACAGCGCAGGGACAAGGTGCTTGATGGATTCCGTGCCCAGGATATCTCGGGATCTGAGTCTTGGAGACCAAGCCCGACAGAGGTACAGGCAGCAATGGAGTCGTCTAAGATAGACCCAGATGAGTCGGCTGACCCTGAAGAAGAGAGCGAGGACGCATACAACGAACAGGTCGGCGTCCCTGGTGGGAACTCCTATGCGGATCTCGTAGGTACGATGGGTGGGACCACTGCTTTGATACATGCCGTTCGAGAAGGATATCTCGAAACAGTGGAAGTGCTTTTGGATCATGGTGCGGACATCAATCAACCTAGTGCAGGTGATAAGACGACTCCGTTACTGAGTGCAATAATTAACGGCCACTTTGATCTTGCTCTTGAGTTGCTTAAGCGTGGTGCTGACCCGAGACTCGCGAGTATGGCAGGTACGACACCACTTTTCGCATCAATTAACACGAGATGGGCACCAAAAGCTCGCTATCCACAGCAAGAAGCCCACAAGCAGCAAGAGGCAACACATCTAGAAGTGATGGAAGCTCTGCTACGGTCCGGAGCTAACCCGAACGCACGGTTGACTAAACACCTGTGGTTCATGGAGTACACATTCAGCCACCTGGGCATCGACACCTCCGGAGCAACTCCGTTCTGGCGTGCAACCCATGCACTTGATGTACCGGCGATGAAGCTACTGGTTGAATATGGTGCTGACCCTGGTATTCCCACTACCAAGGGGCAGGACCGGCGCTCACGCGGTGGAGGAGGAGAAGATCCCTCTGGACTGCCTCCAGTACCACTTGGTGGGCCAGCTGTCTACCCGATTCATGTAGCTGCAGGTCATGGATATGGCACTGGTTACGCGGGTTACTCACATAGACATGCACCGGATGCGTGGCTTACGACACTGAAGTATCTCGTCGAAGAGCATGGAGCTGACGTCAACGTGCGAGATCACAACGGATATTCCTCAGTCCATAACGCTGCATCTCGCGGTGATATTGAGATGATTCGCTACCTTGTGGACAAGGGAGCAGACGTTATGGTGGTGAGCCGTCGAGGGCAGACGACAGTCGATATGGCAAACGGCCCACAGCAACGGATCCAACCGTTCCCAGAAGCGATGTCATTGCTCGAGAGCCTAGGTGCGAAGAACAATCACAACTGTGTGAGTTGCTGATAGTCCCAGTTACTGCATAGTGCCAGGTGTCAGTCGGGTGGGCGTCTATCCTCTAGGAAGACTTACCAAGTTGATTCTGGTTTTATCTGCCGACTTCCCGGATATCGCTGCGTGCTCGTGGAGATCGAGTGTAGGCTGACACCAAGCTTTCATGGCCGTTTGGGCCGATAGCCATAACTCCAAACACGTAGTCATCTATAGAGATATCCTCCAGCACGTAAGCAGTGATATCTCCGACATCAATTCCAAATTGCCACTCTGGAGTCCAGGCTTCGCGCCAGACTACTCTGTAGGAGGATGCCCCTCGAGAGGCTTCCCAACTCATTGAAGCCGCGTACCCTGATTCACCACGTCCGAGACGGGGATTGCCCTCCGCCATCACGTTTGGGGCCGGCGGAGCCAGTGCGATTGTCGCTACACCGGCGGCGTTCACACGGGCGTTCTTCGCAAGGTATTCGAAGTCAACACCTCCAAGTGTGTCTTCTGGCTCATGTTGACGACTATAGTTCTCTCGGGATTCAGTAAACCGAACTCCTGCAAACCCTCGGCGGTTGAATGCGGTGTGGTCACCGCCACGGCCGAAGCGATCCTCACGAGCGATCAGGCGCACTTCATGTCCTGGCATATAAACTGCTGCATGTCTGCGGATGAAGCGCGCTAGTTGTCGGGATGGAGAGTCCATAGGATCCTCTGAGAAGACTCGGACGGTCCTACCATCAGTAATCCCGTTCCCACCTTCAGTATTGCCCACGATATCATTATTGAAGACAGCGTCGATCACCCATCCTTCACGCTCTGCTTTTGCGGAATGAAGGCTTGCCCCCACCAAGCCTTCTTCTTCTGCGACGAAACCAACGAATACCAGGGTCGCATCAAATTGAAGTCCGCTTTGAGCCATTACACGGGCCACCTCCATCGTGAGAACAGTTCCACTACCGTCGTCGTTGGCGCCTGGGGCGGGATTGTCCCAGCGGGTCCAATCGAATTGCCCACTATCGATTCGCCGTGCAACTGTATCGTAATGACCACTCACGTAAACTCGACGATTGCTTCTACCGGGCAGTATGGCGACCACATTGCAAAGTTCAACTTCCTGCGCGATCCGTCCCTGGGGTTCAACCTGATAACAATCAAAATCAACTTGGAGACGGTCACTGAAACTCTGCATGGTTCGCAAGATGTACTCTCGCGCTGGGCTGATACCCCAGTCTGGACGGTCCGAAAGAGAAAGCGAGTGTCGCGTTTGGAAACCTGTAAGTGCCTCCAGATACTGATGAAGCCGTTCGGGAGAGATGTTTTGGACTACTTCGACGATTTGAGGATCAATCACAGGCCCTTGAGCCGACGATGGTGCTGTCGTGATCAGGGTAAAGAAAAGCGTGATCACAATTGGGATCTGAAGCTTCATACCTCTTCCTCGGTTCTGCGGATATGTGCGACCTAAAGGATGGTCTATCTTGGTCTGGTGGCTAGATGGATGATGATCAAAAGGCTACAGCCATTGTGTTGCGCAACATGACTCAGCGCGGTATGGGTGGGCAAGCGTCAGGTTTTCAAGAAGGTTCGCTTCGCTGGCGGTAATGCTTTGCGACCTTCGCCCGATTTCCACAGCGTGACATAGAGCACCATCTTCGACGTCCACTTTTGCTTGTATCTAGAAACCAATACATGCAATTCCTGGAAGCACATTGTCGAATACGGGTTGGGTTTGCCTCAGTCACTATGCGTGCCGCGGAGAGTGCTATCGGTTGGAGTACACCAAGGACTGATGAGACATGCTCGTGTGCATTCAGTACTAAATGATCCTCCATCCCCTCGTCTTGTTCCCCTTCAGGTGGAATAATGAGCGAATCTAGCCGGAATGAGGTTGCACTTTCTGTGAGAATGCGGTTTATGGTGTCCACCGTGTAGGGTGGAGGTAGTTCTCCGGCCACAAGACTCTGGACGATTAGGAGAATGTCTCGCCGGAGCCAGAGGGCTTCATCGAGGAGTATGCGACGGTTAGGGGGGCGCGAGGATAATTCAGGGGAGTAAGCACCATCTGGCAGGCCAACAGCAGCCAACCAAGTAACTACATCTTCTGGGCTTTGAAGGAGGTCTAGCGACTGATCTGCATTGAAGCGCCACGTATTGAGCAGGTCAAGCGCTAGTGCGCCTGCATCGAAAACAAATTGACTGTGTTGTTTCATATAACCGGTAAAATAATAATAATACAGTTAGTTTAACAAATAACTGTTAAAAACTATAAATAACAGTTAGTTAGGGTTTTTTCTTACAATTCAGTAGGGATCTGGGGTATCAGGGGACTGCGGTGAACTGATTGTTTTAAGACCTGTAGCAAATATTCATCCTAGGTTTTTTCAGGAAGACTCGGTTTTATTCCTGCTATTGGGAGTCAAATCTATTCTTTCACCCCCCAATGGGTTGTCAAAACAGCTGTTCAAGAGATGGTGACTGTGGAATACGAGATGCTCAGAACACTTGACCATCGGCCAACCCCGGCTACCCTTTGGGCCCATGAGTAAATTGATAGAAGAACTTCGGTGGAGAGGGTTGCTGCAGGATGCGACCGAAGGGGCAGCCGAGCATTTGGCTGAGGCTCCACGCACTGGGTATATCGGCTTCGACCCTTCGGCGTCCAGCCTCCATGTTGGCAACCTACTCGTGGTCATGGATCTGGTGCACATGCAGCGGCACGGGCATACACCAATTGCACTGGTCGGTGGTGGTACTGGGTTGATTGGCGATCCATCGGGTAAGACCTCTGAGAGGCAGTTGCTTACCAAGGAGATCGCGGCGGAGAACGCTGAGGGAATTCGTGCCCAGCTAGCGCATTTTCTCGACTTCGAAGTGAAATCAAATCCGGCCATCATGCGGAACAATCTCGATTGGCTTGGGCAATTGTCTTTGGTGGACTTCTTGAGGGATATCGGGAAACACTTCTCGGTCAACCAACTAATAGCTAAGGAATCTGTGAAACGCCGTTTGGAGAATGAGGAGACTGGACTCTCTTATACAGAGTTCAGCTACGCGCTCCTACAGTCATATGATTTCCTTGAGCTGTATCGCCGTGATCAATGCACGGTTCAGCTAGGAGGTAGCGATCAGTGGGGTAATATCACAGCGGGTACTGACTTGGTTCGCCGGGTAGCAGGTGGAAAAGCATTCGGGGTTGTGTCACCGCTACTGACTAACTCAAGCGGCACAAAGTTTGGAAAGACTGAGGCAGGAAATGTTTGGCTTGATCCAGAGCTCACTTCACCATTCGCGTTTTATCAGTTTTGGATCAACACTGACGACCGTGATGTGATGGGGTTCTTGAGATGCTTTTCTCTGCTCTCCCAGCATGACATTGATGAACTAGAGGAAACTACACAGGCTGAACCTGAGAAACGTATAGCTCAAAAAGTATTAGCTGATGAAGTAACTCATCGAGTTCATGGTGAAACGGGACTCGCAGCTGCTCGTAAAGCCACACAGGCTCTTTTCGGAGGAGATATATCAGGACTGAATGCCAGCGAAATCAGTGAAGTCTTCGCGGATGTACCGTCATCAGAACTTGAAAAGTCTCGTTTAACAGGAGATGGCTCGCAGCTCGTTGAGATTCTAGCCGAGTCTGGTGTGGCCTCCTCCAAGGGGGACGCGCGCCGCGCTATAGAGGGCGGGGGAATATATCTGAATGGTGAGCGTATCCAGGATGTTTCTCGAGCTTTATCAATACAAGACGCGATCGAGGGGCGTTACCTGCTACTTCGGAAGGGTAAGAGGACCTACCATCTAGTAGCAGTTTGCGAATAGAATGAGTCAGGCAGGACTCTGCACCACAGTATATAGCCGGCCAGAGGTATTCTCATCACAGGAGGATTGAACAAATGAAGCTCATGAGAGTTTCCGCGTTGTTGCTCGCATCGTTCGTAGTTAATGGATGCGCTGAACCGGCAGCAGAGGATCATGCTGAGGAAGCACAGGGGATACATGGAGGCTGGGTAGTCTCCGAGTGGGTTATGCCGGAAAATGAAGTTATGGCCATGCCTGCTGAGCACGGACTATTTTTGTTCACGGAATCTGGCCATTACAGCATGATGTGGGTGCCATCAGCGGACAGACCGATTCTCCCAACCCCGTCCGAGGAGGCTTCAGACGCCCAACTAGCAGAGGCTTATATGGGTTTTGTTGCGAATTCGGGGCGGTATACTGCAACGGATGACATGATTACCTATGAGGCGTACATAGCTAGAGATCCCGCATATATGTCTCGCTTCGAGCCAATGGGCGGAGAAGGCAACGCTCGGAGTCTTAACTACATGTTAAACGAGGATGGCACGCTTACGTTGGAATTTGTAGTAGAGGATGAATATGGAGCCGGTGTCGTGGCCACTCTCAGACGCCCAGGTAGTGCAAGTCAAGACTAACTAGCCTAAGTGGAACAATGAAAATCCCGTCTAGGCCTTGTGCGGCTGGGTAGAATTTTCATTGTCCCAGAATGACATGGTTTGTTCGTAGATGACGGGCACTTCAACTTGTATCTAAGGCAACGTGAGGCACTGCTCATGGTTTCCTTAGATTAAGAGGGGCTTGACCCCTCTCGATACTCTGTGCAACGTGCCCGCTTCTTCTTTCGCGCATTTCACGCTACTTCCGAACGAGATTGAGCATAATGGCGGAGCCACTGGTCGGTGTCGTGATGGGCTCCAAGTCAGATTGGCCCACTATGTCGCACACGGTTTCCACTCTAGAGAGTATGGGAATCCCATGCGAAGTGAAGGTGATGTCGGCACACCGTACTCCCGATGTCGTTTCGGAGTATGCGTCAACAGCTGAGGGGCGAGGAGTTGAAGTACTCATCGCAGCTGCGGGTGGGGCCGCTCACTTGGCCGGTGTCGTTGCTTCGAAGACGACACTCCCTGTATTAGGGGTGCCAATGGTGGCTTGGTCGCTGGATGGCTTGGATTCGCTTCTTTCCACCGTACAAATGCCACGCGGAGTACCGGTCGGTACTCTAGCAATCGGTAAGGCTGGAGCGGTGAATGCAGCGATTTTTGCAGGACAGATTCTTGGCCTCAAACACCCTGAGATTCGCGATGCGGTTCAATCGGACAGGGCAGAACGTCAGCGCCAAGCCCTGGCTGATTCAGACCCACGCGACTAACTGCAGCCAGAAAATTTATCGTCGGATCATGTTCGACGGTTTATGACTGAAGAGAGCGAGCAATGCTTGAAGAAATCCGGAACAAGATCGAGCAAGAGATATCTAAGTTGATGCATGAATTGAACGTTGAGCTTCCAGTGCGTATCAAGATTGCAATGGAGCACGGGGATCTCCGTGAGAATGCAGAATTCAAGGCAGCAAAAGAACGACAAGCTTTTGTTGAAGCCCGCCTCGACCATCTCACGACGCGGATGACCGAGTTGTCAAAGATTGACCTGACTGATCTAGCATATGACAGGGTTGGTTTTGGCTCACGTGTGAAGATCCATGATGTCGAGTTGGGGGAAGATTTTACCTTTACGATTACCGCGGGCGACTTCATCGATTTGGATGCGGGCCAGGTATCGCTTGAGTCCCCGATCGGTAGGGGACTCTTAGGAGTGAAGGAAGGAGAAGATGTGACCATTGACCTTCCAGCCGGGCGACGGTCTTACAAGGTCCTAGCTGTCTCAACGCTTCCCCAGCAATTGGAAGACTGACTCTAGAACAAAAAATAAGTTTGGGGGTCAATAGAGTCGTGGATTAAGATCATCCATCCGAATCATCTCCAGCCTAGGAATGTGTCTATGGTTAAGACCCCATCCACGATGTTAGACCTTGGCACGGAAGCCCCAAGCTTCTCACTTCCGGATCCGGTTACCGGTTGCACGGTCTGCCGTGATGATTTTGCTGGTGCCAAAGGACTATTGGTTGCCTTCCTTTGTAATCACTGCCCGTTCGTGAAGCATATTGCCGATGAGTTCGCTGGGTTCGCGGCCGAGTACCAAAAGAGAGGGCTGGCGATTGTAGGAATCAATTCCAACGATGTCGAAACCCATCCAGAGGACAGCTCTGAGCAAATGGTTGCTGAGGCAGATAAGCGAGGGTACACGTTCCCCTATCTCGTGGATGAGTCACAGGAGATTGCCAAATCCTATAGAGCTGCTTGCACCCCTGATTTTTTCTTATTTGATAGTGATTTAAGACTTGTTTATCGAGGCCAGTTTGATAGGAGTAGGCCTTCGCTCGAGACACTAGTTACCGGTGCTGACCTTCGAAATGCTAGTGACGCAGTACTCGCTGAAATTGCCCCTGCAGACATACAAATTCCGAGTCTGGGCTGCAATATCAAATGGAAACCCGGCAATGCTCCGGACTGGTTTGGATAAAAAAAGACGCCACCGGAAGTCCTGAACCGGTGGCGTCTAATTGTCGCAGCCCGGCGCGATGCCGGGATACGGCGCAAACACAGCGATTTAGTTCAATTCAGTTTGGCTTTTAGAAGCCGATCCAGGGATCGCCTGCCCGTGCCAGGCTGGACAATGTACTCGGACTAGACAAGGGATCACCTCCTTTTTTGGGTAAGACTTCGGGCGAAAATTAAATCGGACCAACTATTTCAACGGCGGTCATGATACTCATCCAGAATCCCGATAGCAAGGCTGTTTTAAGACACTATAGATTGCGTTATTCCTGTATCTCCTACGAGATACAGTATGCCTGTAGCAGGGTAGTTAGTACGGCTACTGGATCTGGGAAAAATTAGCTTCTGGCCACCTATATTCAGGCGTCTTCATAGGCCCCATAGAGTAACCACAAGCTGAAGATGATTGCGATTGAGATCCACGTGATACCCCATACCAGAGCCGGTATACCAGTGAGGTCACCGAGCATCTGAGCATCTGATAGTGCCTCTGGTCGGTCAAGCACGTCACCCTTGATGTCGAGGATTGCGTAAAGGGCACTAGTGAGTCCGAGTACGAACAACACTCCCCGGTTTACTGTCGGCCCAGTTTTCTGTGCTACCAAGAAGAGAGCGATGCCGAATATAACGCCGAATACGAGGCCGAAATCGCTCCGAATGTACATTAGGCTTAGTACAATCACTGCTACTCCAATTAAGCTGTTGATCCACCCCGTATTCACCCGTTTCATTCGGGCGACTGAAAATATTAAGCCGCCCCAGAGAAGACTCCCAAGGTATCCAGCTGAAAGTGTCAGAAATGCGTTGCCACCAGAGCAATAACATGCACCTCCCTGTTCTGCATCCAGCGTGATCCTTTCGATCGATCCTCCCGTTGCTAGCGCTGCTATACCGTGGCTGATCTCGTGGAGTAGCACTACAAAGATTTTGAGCGGATATATCAGCGGAGTGTCCCATAGGAACCAAAGGCCCCCAAGAAACAGTACGAAGCCAGACAAGAATTGGAGCTTTCGGACAACTTTCCGGTTCATTGGATAACACAGTTTAAACAGCTCATGCTGTACGGTATTTCTCGATATACCTGCTGTGATGAGCTATTGGTTTTTTCCACTAACCCTGTGGCGATAAAAAAGTGAACTCATATCTGGCTTTCAGCATCGCATCGTGCTCGGCCAGTTCATTCCGAGCAATCGTAGCATTCTGTGATGAACTCGCGAGAGCACCAAGGGCGGCGTTGGCAATTTCAGGAGTGCTGAGCCCAAAGCGGAACCCCAAGGCTGTAGACCAGCGGTAGGTGATGTCATCCCAATCACGCGCGAGGTCAGTGATTTCCCCAGCCGGAACTTTAAGATTTAGGCGAATAGCTTCGGCTAGTGCCCTAGATTGCGGAACATCTTCAGTTTCTCCAGTACTGTCTTCAAGCCAAGTTTGTAAGACAGCTCTCGGATCCTCGATGCGGTTCGCAACCGAGCGGGAAACCACTGTGCGAGCCTCGGGGAAGGGTACAATCTGCCGGTCCTCCAAGCGGAGGATGTGGTAGCCATACTGTGTTTCTGTGACTGGACTGATCTCACCGGGTTGGAGGTTGAGAGCAGCAGCCCAGAATTCCGGGACCCATGACCCTTGCCTTCCAGGTGTGAGAAGACCTTGTCGCCCTTCAGCTCCGGGTTCCTCTGAGAGCTGTGACGCTGTCTCGGCAAAGTCAGCCCCCTCATAGAGCAACTCTATTGCCCGCCCCGCCTTATCTTGCGCTTCCGAGCGGTGTGACGGATCCCTCCACCGTTCACTGAAGAACAGGATATGCCGCACCGTGAGCTCCCATTCTGGATTGGTCAGGTAATGCGCCTCCAGCACGGCGTCATCAACGCCGTTCTTCATGAGCGTTAACTCGGCTGCGAAAATGTCGAGTAGCCGGTCATTCTCCCATTTCTTGAGGAGCGGTTCACCTAGCTGATCTGTGCTGGAATCCGCCACCGCGAGGGCTAGTGCAGTGAGCTGAGCAAGGGTGTTACGGCGAGTTGGGGAAAGGCCTAAAAGTTCGTCTTCTGTGAATGAAACAGCCCCAACCGTGATGGCCGGTGGTGTATTCTCACCACACGCACTGGAGGCCATCAATATCAAGATTATCAGGCGATATTGATCCACCCGACGAAGTTGTGAGCAAGTCTTCACCAGATCGTCATTGACGCTTCAAAAAGTGACGTCAGATCCAATTCGTTTGCTGGCTTTGGTGAAAGTTTGGTCACCCGATGTTGGGGCAGGGTGCCTTCGACGAGTTTCGGAATGTCTGCAGTGGTGTAACCGACTGCACTAAGTCCGTTTGGGACATCTAAAAGACGCATGAAATGAATCACACGATCCGCGAGTATCTCACCAGCGTCCTCAATCGATGCTTTTGCTATATCCGCTCCAAGCGCTGCGGCGGCTCGTAGATGTCTTTCGGGTGATGCAGGAGCAGTGAAGCGGACGACCGCTGGTGTATTTAGGATCACTGAGATCCCGTGGGGCACCATCGGATGATCCACATCGTAACCAGGTGGTATATAGCTGGTCACCATACCCGCTACTGGATAGGACATGCCGTGTGGGAGGTGCACGCCAGCGTTTCCGAACCCGATGCCCGCTAGTGCCGCTGCGAGTAGCATCTGCTCTCGGGCTTCAACGTCGCCTGTATCAGCAACTGCATTCGGTAGGAACTCCGCCATCAATTCCAGTGCCGTCAACGCCCAGATATCACTGATTGGATTGGAGCCTTGATAGGCAGGTCTCTCCAGAGGTCGTGGAGGCATCGGCCGCTCATTGAATGGCATCGCGGTATACGACTCAAGTGCATGGCTCAAGACATCAAGACCGCTTGATGCGGCGACGGCTGGAGGAAGTGATGCCGTATTATCGGGGTCAACAATACCCAGAGTAGGCTTCAGATGACGATGTGCGATTCCCGTTTTAGCGTGCTTTTCCACATAGTCAAAAATCGCAACACCTGTTGTCTCACTCCCGGTGCCTGCAGTTGTCGGCACTGCTATGAGCGGCTTAAGAGGGCCAGGGACGGGTAAGCCTTTTCCAATTGGGGCGTTAACATAGTCGAAGAAGTCAGCGGGGTGGGTTGAGTACAGATTTGCAGCTTTCGCCGTATCAATTGCACTTCCACCACCGACTGCAACGACTGAGTCGAAATTCCCAGAGACTGCGAACTCAGCTGCAGCCTTGAAACTGGAATCCGTAGGCTCAACTGCGACAGCGTCGAAAACCCGGTAGTCAATTCCGTTCTCTTCTAGTGACTCCAGCACAGTTTCTCCAGCTGGAAGAGAGACTAGAGCAGGATCGATCACGACCATCGTCCGGCGCACATCCATCGCGACCAGGTCCATTCCGAGTTCATGAGTAATCCCGCGGCCGAATCGAATGTTCGAAGCCGCCATCTGGAACGCTGTATCCTTTAACATCGCCTTGACTGTTTAGTGATTCGGCTCGGCAACGTGGCTCTCTGGCTCCACGTGTGCCAGGTTGGCCATATAAGAAATCTGATTCATCATAAATCTGCTCTCAGATAACCAGAGGAGAGGAGAGGATGGGAAAGCTTGCAGGGAAGGTGGCTTTAGTTACGGGTGCGAGTCGGGGGATAGGTCGTGCGACGGCTCAAGTACTCTCAGAAGCTGGTGCGCAAATCCTGGTCGTTCACCGTGATAGCGCAGCAGGTGCCGAAGAGACTCTGGAGGGCCTTTCTGGAAAGGGGCACCGGGTCATTCAGGCATCCGTAACAGACTCAAATGCGCTCAGAGCTGCCGCTGCTTCGGTAGCACAGATTGAGGGCCGCTTAGATGTACTCGTAAACAATGCAGGTACGTCACAAGTGGTACCCCATCGTGATCTTGAAGCATTAGACGATGAGCTTTTTGATTTGATTATGTGCACGAATGTACGCGGTGCGTTTGCAGCAGTTCGGGCGTTTCAGTCACTTCTAGCAAATGATGGCGGAGGTCTTGTAGTCAATATTTCATCACTGGCTGCGCGGATGGCGAACGGAAGTAATGTGGCGTACTGCGCCTCTAAGGCTGCGATGGATAATATGACGATGTCTCTTGCTAGGGCCTTGGCACCTGAGATCCGGGTTATGTCCGTGGCCCCAGGGCTTGTGGATACTGAATTCACCCGGGGTTGGTCGCCCGAGGTACGTCAGAGAATGATTGGCGATACTCCTTTGGGACAGTTGGCAAGCGTCAATGATGTCGCGGAAGCAGTGCTGGTTGTTGCGGCATCACTTTGTATGACGACGGGGGCGGTTATTCCTGTAGATGGAGGACGACCCCTAGGCACACAGAAGAAAGTGCATACGTGATGTCCCATGAGTTTCCCTGTGGGGGTTGGACCGGGTGCGAGTTCAGCCCTAACGTTTATTCGTGACTCTAAACCTTCTTATCCAAATTGAGCCGCCTGGTGGGCTAACGGAGGCGCTTAGCCAGAGCCCGCTGTTGGCTATTGGGGCTATGTTTCTCGCAGGGGTTCTTACCAGTCTAACCCCCTGTGTTTACCCGATGATACCGATCACATCAGCTGTGATCGCTGGGACTGCAAGTGAGGATCAGTCGAAGGCGCGGACGGTTGGCCTGACACTCACCTATGCTGTTGGTCTGGCCATGCTATATGCGATGCTTGGCGCAATTGCTGGGGTTACAGGACAGCTGTTCGGGACGGTCAGTGCTAGCCCATGGGCTCGTCTAGCCATAGGAAACTTCCTCGTAATTTTCGCTTTGGCGATGCTCGATGTTTTACCAATTCCTGTGCCTCGGAAGTTGCTGGAGCGTGCTAGTCGGAGTGAAGGAGGGTCCTACGGAGCAGTCTTTGTTATGGGCGCGATGTCTGGAGTTGTGGCTGCCCCTTGTGGAGCTCCAGCGTTTGCAGTTGCACTTACCTGGGTAGCTGCAACTGGAGCAGGCCTGATGGGGTTCGTATACCTGTTCGTCTTCTCATTCGGGATGACGACGCTACTCATTGTGGTTGGCTTATTCTCCGGGACTTTGGCGCTTTTTCCGAACTCAGGAGCGTGGATGGTGTGGATAAAACGAGCCGCAGCTGTCATCATGATTGGGATGGCTGAATATTACTTTGTGTTGGCCGGCTACAACCTTTAGGGGAAACGATGAGAGCAAATGTTTCCATATTGCGGCTGGCCATCATTGCGATACTTGCTGCGCCGGGACCGATTTGGGCACAGGTTGCCGGAGAGGGCTCTGTATCTCTTCCCTATGGGAGCGTGGCTCCTGGAGCAGCCCTGCAGGATCTGGAGGGCAACTCGGTCGATCTGATTGATTACATCAAAGGAAAACCAGCTCTCATCGAATTCTGGGCGAGTTGGTGCGAGCAGTGCGAGGTGCTCCAACCAC
>CAWVZF010000027.1:0-25142 GCA_963934665.1 uncultured bacterium
CTACTGGTTCTTCGTTGAAAGCCCAAAGATCCTCTATTGAGCCACCACCTCGACCGACGATGATTACTTCAGGCTCGCCAGTAGCCACCAAGTCTTTAATCGCCTCAGAGATTTCACTCGCCGCACCCTCTCCTTGTACTCTGGTCCCGCGGACAAGGACACGAACCCACGGGGCCCTTCTACTCAAGACTGAAATGATATCCCTAAGGGCAGCACCAGTCGTTGATGTAACTATGCCCACCACCGTTGGATGCTTCGGAAGGGGCTGCTTACGTGCGGGGTCAAGCAAGCCCTCTGCTTCGAGCTGGCTCCTTAATTTCTCGAAAGCGATACGCCATAGTCCTTCCGCACCCTCACTTTCAAGCCGCCTCACCGACATTTGGTAGGCGCCCTTTTTTTCGTACAGAGTCAGATTTCCAAGAACCCGAACCTCCATCCCATCGTCCGGATCTGTCGGAAGAGTAGAAGCGTTACGTGCGAACATGACACAGCGGAGTTCTGATCGGTCATCCTTGACCGAGAAGTAACAGTGGCCAGATGGGTAACGCTTCCAGTTCCCGACTTCACCTTGCACCCAAAGAGTATCAACGCTGCCTTCGATCAGCTTTCGTATCGCACCATTTACTTCTGAGACAGACCAAATTCGTTCAGGAGTAGGAGTTGTGGAATCCATAAACGGCCCTTCACTCAGACCACTGAACAAGCCAGGACTCGACTGCTTAGGCACAAGAAATGTGACTTTACCCTGAGGCCGCTCTGAGACTGGCTGCCTTTACGGTATTAGCAAGTAGCATCGTGATCGTCATAGGTCCAACCCCACCCGGCACGGGAGAAATCGCTTCAGCAACCTTTGCGACATCCTCGAAAAGCACGTCACCGCACACTCTGTAACCCTTATCGCGAGAGGGGTCATCTACCCGGTTTGTGCCTACATCAATCACTATAGCCCCTGGAGCAACCATTTCAGCCGTGATCATCTCGGGTCTTCCCATCGCGACAATTAAGATCTCAGCACCTCGGGTTACTGAGCCGAGATCAGCCGTACGAGAATGACAGACCGTTACCGTAGCATTTCCGCCAACCGCCTTTCGTAGTAAAAGCGCGGCCAATGGACGACCGACAATGTTCGAGCGTCCCACAACAACAACGTTCTTGCCGCTCGGATCATGTCCACTTCGGGTAAGCATTTCAATCACACCTGCGGGTGTACAAGGTGCGAAAAAATCCCCAGAGTCCGTCGCCAATCGTCCAACATTGATCGGATGGAAGCCGTCCACATCTTTCGATGGATGTATAGCCTCCAACACCTTCCCTTCATCGATATGATCTGGAAGCGGAAGCTGTACTAGGATCCCGTGGATCCCAGGGTCAGCGTTTAATCCAGCAACCACACCAAGGAGTTCGTCCTCAGAGGTATCAACCGCAAGTGTAATCTGACGAGAGTTTATTCCCATATCCGCGGCAGCCTTGTTCTTCATTCCCACATACATCTGCGAGGCAGGGTTTTCACCCACCAATACCGTCGCGAGACCAGGCGTCACGCCTGACTCTTCCTTCAGGTGCGCAACCCTCTCCTTGAGCTCTGCTCGAATTTCATCGGCGATGTCCCTACCGGATATGATCTGCGCACCCATGCACTAACCGTGTTAGAAGTACGTAAACAGAGGACAGGAAAAGTAACACCTCTGAAGCCCGACTGTTTCTTACTTAGCGAGATCCATAGCCCGAGTTTCCCTGATCACAACAACCTTGATCTGCCCAGGGTACTGGAGTTCAGCTTCAATACGCCTTGCAACAGCCTCGGAAATCTTAGCCATCTCATCATCCCCTACCTTATCAGGCTCTACCATGACTCGTAGTTCACGACCTGCTTGGATCGCAAAGCATCGCTCTACTCCCGGATGCTCCATCGCGAGTTCTTCGAGCTTCTCCAAACGCTTCACGTAACCTTCAAACATTTCGCGCCGAGCTCCTGGCCGTGACCCGCTAATCGCATCAGCGGCTGAAACCAGGAAAGTTTCAGCGAAGTGGTGAGGCTCTTCGTCATGATGGGCCTTGATTGCATTCAGCACGATGGGCTCCTCACCATGCTTCTTACATAGCCGGTACCCAAGTTCAACGTGTGTCCCTTCATGGTCATGTGTCATGCCCTTACCCACGTCATGCAGCAAACCTGCACGTTTTGTAGCCTGGATATCGAGTCCGATTTCCGAAGCCATATTCCCAGCGAGTTGCGCTACTTCCTTGGCATGCCGGAGCTGGTTTTGACCATAAGAGGTGCGAAAACGGAGGCGACCAAGCGTCTTGACGATCTCAGGATGCACCCCATGGATGCCAAGTTCATAGAGTGCTTCCTCCGCCGCATCCAACATCTCTTGGTCAATCTCTTTCGCCGCCTTTTCAACAATCTCCTCGATGCGCCCAGGATGAATTCTTCCGTCCTCGACCAAGCGTTGGAGAGCAATACGAGCAACTTCACGCCGGACCGGATCGAAGGCCGACAAAACCACTGCTTCGGGTGTATCGTCAATGATGACGTCTACCCCCGTCGCCTGCTCAAAGGATCTTATGTTTCGTCCCTCTCTACCGATAATGCGACCTTTCATCTCGTCGGACGGGAGTTGAACAACTGAAACCGTTGTATCCGCGGTCACATCAGCTGCCATACGCTGAATTGAAAGCGTCAAGATCTTTTTGGCCTCACGATCTGATTCTCTCTCAGCCTGTTCACGTATTTCTCTCAGAGCATTAGCCGCCTCCGCCCGGGCCTCGTCTTTGAGATCTTCAATCAGATCTTTCTTGGCTTCTTGGCTAGTAAGCCCTGCTACTTGCTCGAGACGCTTACGGACCTTTGAACCCGCTTCACGGAGCTCCGTATCTTTTCGAGATAACGCAGCTACGCGCTCCTCAAGTTCAGTGTCTCGGTTCTTGAGATCCGCCTCTCTTGAGTTGAAGTCGTCGGACTTCCGATTGAGGGCATCTGAGCGCTCCTCGAGTCTGCGCTCAGAGCGTTCAATTTCTTCGCGACGCCGATCCTCTTCTTTCTCCCAGACTTCACGCAGTCGAGAGGCTCCTTCGCGACCTGCTAGCTCACCTGCTTTACGAACGCTTTCTGCTTCTTCCTGCGCCCTGTTAAGGATGCGGGAGGCCTCGTCCTTAGACTCTGCCTTCTCAAGCTCATATAGGGCCCGAGACCGACTCCTCGACACGAGAAATCCGACAAGAACCCCAAAAACGAGGCCAGCCGCCGCCCATAAGAATGGCGGGGTGACCATTTATTGACTCCGGAATCGACACGAGTAACGTGTCGAGAATGAGTAATCTGGAACTCAACCGCATTACAAACATGGAAGAGTCTTTCTGTCCCGTCAGAATAGAGGAGAGGTTAAGCGGGACGCAAGCTACGAGCAGGCGGGCCAGCGATAGCAGTGATCCTGTCCCTACTTCAGAGTTCTAACTTGAGGTCGGGAATCAGGTTCGGAATATCTTCTTCGATCCGACGCGCTAATTTCTCTGCTCTACCCGCAATCTCACTACGTAGCTCTTCAATCTCTTCTCGCCCTTGAAAGTACTCATCAGCTATCGAGAGAGCCGCTAGTATCGCTGCCTTGTCACCGTCCACTAGTCCTGTTTGGACATTGATCTCGTGAATCCGGTCATCCACCATCTTTGCACAACGCTTAGTATGTTCGGGCTCTACGTCTGCTCGGATCGTATGTTCTTCACCCGCTATTCGGACCGTGACTGCACTCTTTGAGGGAGTCATTATCGCTCCTCCATAAAGCGTATCTTTGCTATCAATTTATCGACGCTAACTTGACCTGCCTCTAATCGGGAACGCATGTCCTCGTTGTCCTCCTCTAGTTGAGCAAGCCGATGGAGTAGTTGACCAGCGTCGCTTTCATCACCCGCAAAACGTTTGATGAGTGTTTCGAATTCCGCATTCCTGTCTTCTGCCATCTCAGCGCGCCGGGTCACCTCTGTTAGATGTTGAAGTGCTGCCTCAACAATCTTCTCCAACTCGACAAAGGCAGCCTGCTCCAGCCCCTCTCCGTTACCCGCGGGGTTCGACATCCAATTCCTCTTTGAGCCTACGGAGAATCAAGTCCACCGACTTGTCCACTTCCTTGTCCTTTAAGGTTCGGTCCGCCGATCGGAAGCGTAGCCGGAATGCCAATGACCGAGTTCCATCGCTACCTTTGGGGTCAGAATACAGATCAAACATTTCTAGAAACTCAAGTAACGCTCCCCCAGAGTCTCTTATTAACAAGTCTATCTCGGCCGCAGTATGACTTATCGGCACAACGAGTGCTAAATCACGTTCGATAGCTGGAAAAGTCGGGAGAGGTACATGCTCAGGCACAGGCAATCTCAGAGGGTTCGACGGAAGCGTGATCTCGAATCCCCAAATATCTCCGGACCAGACAGGAGCGTCGATTTCGCTAGACAAGACTAACCCGCCGTGACCCACGCTGAGGTCCGTTCTGTCAATTACAGCAAAACCAGTTCCTTCATGGAAGGGCGCCGCAACGTCAGCCTCGACAGTAACTTTAGCTGCACCAGCATATGATATGCGCGCCACTGTCTCGAGCAGCGCCTTCAGATCCCAGACTGCTATAAATTCATCCTGCCGAGACCAATGAGAGGGTTCACGTCTACCGGTCATGACTACAGCAAGGTGTGTTTCTTCACGAGGAGGCTCCCCTGTTCCGGCCTTCCGGAATGAAGTGGCAATCTCGAAAAGCCGGATGTCCCGATTCCCATGAGCAAAATTGTGCTCAACCCTACGGAGCAGAGAAGGTAAGATCGCTCTCCGTACAAAGGGTTCTGTGGATGTAAGCGGATTCGCTACCTGCACGTCACCTTCTGATTCTGGAACAAATGCGGGTGTTTGAGCTTCGAACAACCCTCTACTTGCCAAGACCCTACGAAGCTCTTCCTCTAGCTCGAACATAGGGTGATCTGGAACGTTGCTTGGCCTGTAAGGACGCATCTCTGCCGGGAACTTGTCATAGCCGTGTGTGCGTGCAATCTCCTCAATCAAGTCAATCTCACGTGTTACATCATGGGATCGGAATCCCGGAACTCTCACATTGACGACTCCTTCATCCTCATCAACTAACTGGAATCCCAACGGCTCTAATAGACTTCGCACCTCTAGACTGGTGAAGCCTATCCCGAGAACATGCTCTATTCGGGAAAGTCTGAGTGATACCACATCCGCTTCAAACTCGACCGGACAGCAATCAAGGACTGGGCCATCAATCACCCCACCCGCGGTCGATAGGATCAGAGCAGCAGCTCTGGACACAGCTAGTTCGATCCCTTCAGGGTCAACCCCTCTCTCGAACCTGTATGACGCGTCGGTCGAGAGACCTAGTCTTTTGCGAGTAGCACGAATTGACTGAGGATTGAAGAGTGCACCCTCAAGGAGCACATCCACCGTATCATTTGTGACTTCGGATTCAAGCCCACCCATAACTCCACCAATTGCAACGGGCTTCTGTAAATCACAGATCATAAGCATGTCAGATGACAGAGCACGCTGTTCTTCATCGAGCGTAGCGAATTTACTCTCCTTCTCTCTAGCTCTGCGAACTACGATCGAAGTCCCTTCTAACTTGTTCAGGTCGAAGGCGTGAAGTGGTTGGCCCAGCTCTAACATTACATAGTTAGTGGCATCGACTACGTTGTTGATCGGACGGGCACCGGCCCCTCGAAGTCTCTGTTGTAGCCATGCTGGGGACTCGCACACCGATACCCCTCGAATGACAGCCCCGAGGTACCGGCTACATAGGTCTGAGTCCTCAATTCGGATACCCACATCTCCGATACGTGCTTCTTCCACGTCTCGCTCAAAAGTGAGTGAAATCTTCGGATCATCAGGGAAATCGGGAACTAGCACAGTTCCCTTACCCGCGTGCGCGAGTTCCCTTGCAATACCCAGGTGCGACAGTAGATCACCGCGGTTTGCGGTGATCTCTACATCCATCGTGATATCGTCCATCCCCATGGCCTCTATAAACGACTCACCTGGTATAAATTCACCATGGATTTGATAGATACCCCCATGATCACTTCCTAGCTCTAACTCTTTTGCAGAACATAACATACCATGGGACAGCTCACCTCGAATCTTAACTTTCTTCAGCTTCATATCGCCCGGAAGAACAGCTCCTACGGGGGCAAACGGATACCAAGCCCCTTCCAAAACGTTTGGAGCTCCACACACAACGGATACGATTCCCTTTCCACCATCGACTTTGCACAACGTTAGCCTGTCAGCATTAGGGTGTTTCTCAGCACTAACTACTCGACCCATAACAACATCTTCGAGTCCCTTTCCCGGAGAGACTACTCCATCAAGGGGTGCTCCGCGCAAAGCAAGATGCTCACTCATTTCCTCTGGCGTGAGCTGTAGCCCGGGTACGCAGTCTAAAAGCCAACGATACGAGGCATTCACGAGGTAAACTGTCCTAGGAAACGAACGTCATTTTCAAAGAAACGTCTCAAATCATCAACACCGTGCTTGATCATGGCGATCCTGCCTGGGCCCATCCCGAATGCGAACCCGGTATATCGCTCTGGGTCGTAGCCCGCATTCTCGATTACTGCAGGATCGACCATCCCTGCACCCATAATCTCCAACCATTCCATTTCCTCCCGTGTCCCATCCTCCCGCGTGATAACACGCTTAACGTCAACCTCGGCACTGGGTTCTGTGAATGGGAAGAACGAAGGGCGAAAACGAACCTCTGTGTCAGGGCCCCAATAACGCCGAGCAAATTCAGCCAATGTGGCTTTAAAGTCCACAAACGTGATGCCTTCGTCGATAACGAGGCCCTCTACCTGCATAAAGGCTGGAGTGTGGGTCGCATCATAGGTGTCCCGGCGGTAGACCCAACCAGGCGCGATAATCCGGATTGGCGGGTCGTACTTCTCCATTGTTCGCATCTGCACAGGAGAAGTATGACTTCTCAGTAGAACCGAGTCCGTGAGATATAGAGTATCCTGTTCGTCTGCAGCCGGATGATCGAGTGGGGTATTCAGGGCTTCGAAGTTGTACCATTCAGTATCTGCCTCTGGGCCACGTGCCCGCGTGAATCCCAGATCGCGAAATATTTTTGAAATCTCGTCTACAGCTTGGGTAACAGGATGAATTGCACCTTCCCAGGTTGCCCGTGAGGGAAGAGTCAGGTCTTCATGACTAACGCTCAGATCCTCAATAAATGAGCTCTCACGCTCGGCGATCGCCCTATTCAATACCTCTTTTACCCGATTCGCTTCTTGGCCCACAGTCGGACGCTCATCTGGCGGCACATCACTCAATCCCCTGAGCACTAGAGAGATCTTGCCGTCCTTACGTCCGAGCAACTCTACCCGCACCTTTTCTAGAGCACCCAGCTCAGATGCATCCCGAACAGCGGCCAGACCTTCAGTCTCGAACTGCTTGAGAACCGTGATCAGACTGTTATCGGTCATTCGAGATCCCGTGTAAATACGCTGCCTGAATAGTGGCGAAAGCTATCAGCGGTGTATTCGGTCGCAATCCCACACCCGACATACAAAATGACTCGCTGGAAAAAGACCCCGCAGCCTAAGCGGCGGAGCCATATTAGGATCAACCTAAGAAACCCAGATCCCCTACCCCATCATCACGTCTTAGCCGCTAAGCCTGCCTTGGCCCGATCGACTACATGTTCGAACGCTTCAGGGTTATGTACTGCAAGATCAGCAAGCGCCTTACGGTCAAGCTCAACTCCGGCCTGCTTCAGGCCGTTAATGAACCGAGAATATGATAGATCATGCTCTCTCACGGCCGCATTAATACGTGCAATCCAGAGGCGTCGGAAGTTTCTTTTCTTTTTTCTCCGATCCCTGTACGCGTGCTCCCAACCCTTCTCCACCGCGTCTTTCGCAGTTCGATATAAATTTTTCCTGCCCCCGAAGTAGCCTTTAGCTGCCTTCAGGATCTTTTTCTTTCGCTTATTACGCGCGACAGCAGAAGCCACTTTGGGCATAATTAACTCCTCAGGATCCGTAGGGTAGCATTCGTTTCAGGCGCTTAACGTCTGCACCTGCCACGAGATCAGACTTGCGAAGCCTGCGCTTCCGCTTCCTGTCTTTCTTGGTCAAGATATGGGACTTGAACGCCTTCATCCGCTTAAGCTTACCCCTCGCAGTTTTCTTTATGCGCTTGGCAGCCCCACGGTGTGTTTTCATCTTTGGCATATCGACCTCCGTCTTCTCCGGACCAGTTGATCCAGAGCCCGGTTCCGTTATTTAGTGTTCAACGGTGCCACAATCATCGACATCAACCGTCCTTCCATACTCGGGCTCGTCTCAAGCTTTCCCAAGTCTTCCAAGTCACCTGCAACCCGAATAAGCACTTCGCGTCCAAGCTCAGGGTGGGTCACCTGACGACCACGGAACATCATCGTCAATTTGACCTTATTCCCCTCTTCAAGAAAACGCCGAGCATGGCGCAACTTGAACTTATAATCATGATCTTCGATACCAGGCCTAAACTTAACCTCTTTGACCTGGATGACATGCTGCTTCTTTCTCGACTCTCGAGCAGCCCTCTGAGCTTCGTATTTGTATTTACCGTAGTCCATCATCTTGACCACGGGCGGTCGAGCTTCTGGTGCGACCTCTACAAGATCCATTTTTCTTACAGTAGCACGCTCACGGGCTTCATCCATCGAAACAATACCGATTTGCTCGCCATCATCCTGAATGAGGCGCACTGGGCTGATCCTAATCTGCTCGTTTACACGAATTCGTTCTTTGCTGATTTCTGTCGACCTCCAATCAATCCGTTATATAGAAAAGGCCCGAGACAAGTCTCGGGCCGCGACCAACAGGATACGATCCCCTGGAACAAACCAGAGTACCGACCTTCGCGACCCTCACGTCAGCTCTCTAGGAGCCCTGAAGGCGGGACCACCGGTCACTGCGATCCACTTCTTGACTGTGACCCGCTGCAAGCAGCGGAACGACAATCTGTGAGAAGTCAGATGCTAGGTCAACGGCTTCCTACGCTATGTACGCAGGGGCACTAGAGAGTTTCAACCTTGGAGTTCCTATCTTAGTAAATAGGCTGGTATTTAACCAAGAGACTTGGTTTGGATCTCTTCCAATACCCTATCGATGAAGCTCCCCCTGTCCATCACTTCCTGCTTCTTCCCCATTCCACGTCTTCGAACTGCGACCGTCCCGTCAGTTGCTTCACGTTCTCCGATAACTCCCATATATGGGATCTTCAGTGTCTCTGCATCACGAATCCTGTATCCGAGAGTATCTCGTGGTTCTAGAGACGAACGTATACCCGCCTGTTCCAAATCTTTTACAAACTCACAAGCACTCTCATTCCATTGCTCGCCCACGGGGAGAACTCGGACCTGCTCTGGCGCCATCCACGTGGGGAATGCACCACCATAATGTTCTATCAATCCACCGATGAATCGCTCCATAGAGCCGAGCAAGGTTCTATGGATTACTACTGCTTCGTGGGGTTTATTATCGGCACCGATATATTCAAGCCCGAACCGATGAGGCATCTGGAAGTCTAGCTGGAACGTACCTCCCTGCCATTCTCGACCAATCGCATCAACGAGATTCACATCAATCTTGGGTCCGTAGAATGCACCTCCACCTTCATCTAAGACGTAGTCAGCTTCTCTCCTCTCTAATACTCCCCGCAATGTCTCAGTGGCTTGGTCATATACCTCAGGGTCACCGATTGCCTTTTCTGGTCGGCTAGAGAGTGCAAGGTGATATTCGTAACCAAAGATTTTTAAGAGGTAGTCCGTCAGATCTAGAAGACGGTCATATTCCTCAGCAATTTGGTCAGACCTCACAAATATATGGGCATCGTCCTGGGTGAAGCAGCGTACGCGCAGCATCCCATGCAAGGTACCCGAACGCTCATAACGGTAGCAGGTTCCAAGTTCAGCAAAACGCAGTGGAAGGTCACGATATGAGCGAGTCTGCGTCTTGTAGATCATAAAATGATGAGGGCAATTCATAGGTTTCATACGAAAACGTGTGCCATCATCTTCCATGGCTGGGAACATGTTTTCCTCAAATACCTCGAGGTGTCCACTGATCCGGTAGAGCTCTTCGCTAGCAACTTGGGGAGTAAACACAAGTTCGTATTCATGCTTAAGAAGAGTTTCTTTTAGGAACTCCTCAACCGTGTGGCGGATAATACCACCCCGCGGATGCCATAGGATGAGGCCAGACCCAACCTCTTCCTGGATACTGAAGAGATCAAGTTCTTTTCCTATGACCCGATGATCTCTTTTCTTTGCTTCTTCGAGCCTATCTAAGTGTTTATCGAGCTCTGGACGACTATGGAACGCAGTCCCATAAATCCGCTGTAGCATTTGACGCTTTTCATCTCCACGCCAATAGGCTCCAGCACCAGAAAGAAGCTTGAAATATTCAAGTTTTCCCGTACTCGGTACGTGAGGGCCTTTACATAAATCCAGAAATGGTCCGTTCTCGTATACGGTGATTACCTCATCGTCCCCGAACTCTTCTAAGCGCTCAAGCTTGAGTGGATCATCCTCGAAAAGCTGGCGAGCCTCATCCTTCGTCACCTGCCGCCTCTCAAACGGCTGGTCGGCTAGAGTGACCTCTGCCATTCGCTTTTCAAAAGCTTCTAGATCATCCGGTGTGAACGGCGTATCTACTTCAAAGTCGTAGTAAAAGCCTTCCTCAATCGCTGGACCAAAGCCAATCCCAGCATTTGGAAGTAACTCTCGGACTGCAGTCGCAAGCACATGGGCTGCAGAGTGTCTCAGTACGGGAAGTGATTCAGGGTCCTTAGCGGTTAAGATCCGTATATCTGCATTACTTTGAAGAGGATCCATCAGGCTTACCGTCTCTCCATTTACTACTGCGGCAAGGGCTGCCTTGGCTAATCCAGGACCGATCGAGGTGGCCACTTCCCCCGGTGTAATACCGCGCTCCATCGTAAGGACGTCACCGTTCGGTAGCGTTAACTCAATTTGATCTATGTTCGTCATCACCTAGCGCCTTCGCCTTGGCATTTCAATCGCTAACCCAGGATTAGGGCGAATACCCGCATCATCAAGCCGTGCATAAAGAGCAGGGACTTCAGCAGTGATCAAGGTGTTGAGTCTATCGATAAACGCGGGAATTTCATCCCATGATTCTTCAATTTGACGCAACTGATCAGCAGTTGGAGCCCCGGTAACTCCCTCGATTTGACCAACCAAGTTAGCACCTCTACCCGATTGTCCTAAATCATTATCAACCTGATCAACCTCTCCTAGAAGGCGCTCAATCTCAGTTTTCAGATCCTCACTTTCTGGACTCACCTCATCTAATAAACCCAGGGCATCTTCAAGCTGCTCCTCAAGATCTGCCAGGGCCGAATTGGCCTCTGAGACAACCCCAGATAAGCGGTATGAAGAAATCATCGCATCCTGACGTGCCAGCAGTACGGTTTGACTAATGTTAACTCGGGGGTCTAGGCGAACTAAAAACTCTCCTTCAAGGACACTGCTTCCCGCTTCGAGTTGCACCAAGTAGGTCCCTGGCAGCACCCTTGGACCCGGATTCATAAGATCACCGTTAGAGCTCTCTTCTTGAATCCTCAAGTCCCAGATTACTTCGTTGAGACCTGCATTTCCTGTGCCCTCTAACTTGCGGATTGGCTGACCTCTCAGGTCCGTGATCGATAGAGACACTTCATCTGTATCTTCAGCCAAATGATATCTCATGCGCGCACCCATCGGTGGATTGGGAGCCGAGAAGATGCCTGGGGTCCATCCTTGAGGCGTGTAGAGATTGTACGAAACCGCTGGTTGAATCCCGAAAAGATGAGCCTCTGACATGATCCCTGCAGGAGTGAGTTCTTCAAGCGGAGTGATATCATCCATAATCCAAATACCCCGCCCGTGCGTTCCAATCACCAGATCATTTTCTCGGGGTTCAATTTTTATATCATCCACCGGTACAGTCGGGAGTCCATTTTCGAGCCGAACCCACTGGCCTCCGAAATTGACCGATACGTATACTCCGATTTCGTTTCCAACGAACATCAGGTTCGGATTACGCGGGTGTTGAGCAAGAGCATTTAGAGAGGACTGAGGCAGGCCGCTCACCGCCGCCCGCCATTCTCTCCCAAAATCTGTGCTAACGAAGAGATAGGGAGCAAAATCATCAGAACGATGATTGTCAAAAGCTATGTAGACCGTTCCCTCATCAGTATGTGATGCAACGATACGTGTCACATACACATTATCTGGAAGACCTTCAATGTTGTCCGTAAGATCAGTCCAGGTATTGCCAGCATCTTGTGTAATTTGAACCCGGCCATCGTCTGACCCAGTGTATACAACCTGGCCATTCACTGGCGATTCCCCGATCGAGGTGAGATTTCCGTAGCTGGATTGACCGTCATTCAACGACATCTGAGGCTCTGAACCAAGGACCCCCATAATTGAAAGGGAATCCCGACTGATTTCATAGGTAAGGTCAGGGCTTATCTGGTCCCATGTTTGCCCTAGATCCCGAGATCTGAAGAGAACGTTTGCGCCAGCATAGACGGTGTTTTCATCATGGGCGGATAATACGATTGGAGAGTCCCAATTCCAGCGCAGATCTGGTTGCTCACCATCTTCATTCGATTGACCAATCGGGCGGATTCGTGAACGCTCCATCGTCGTAAGATCCAAGCGAGTCAGGTTACCACCCTGAGATTCAGCAAACATGACACTCGGGTTTACTGGATGCATTACAGTAAAAAAACCATCTCCACTTCCAACATTATACCAATCTCGAGTGCGAATGCCCTGATCTGACCATGTGTCTGACGGTGCACACCAAGAACCGTTATCCTGGAGCCCACCACACACATGGTATGGTTCCCTACTATCTATCCCGATTTCATAGAACTGCGCAATCGGCAAGTTTCTGAACTGATACCAATTATCTGACCGGTCCCAGCTTACGCTCAGACCACCGTCACTTCCTAATATCAGATGATCAGAATTACTCGGATCTATCCAAAGTGCATGATGATCAAGGTGCACACCTGCTGCCGCATCATTTGTGAAATTCCTTCCCCCGTCAGAAGAACGGTAAAGATCTGATCCACCTAGGTATATCCGTTCTGGGTCATTCGGGTCGATCCGGATCTGAGAGTAGTACATCGGCCGGTTATTCGTAGGCGACATCTGTTCCCAGTTGTCACCGCGATCTCTTGAACAATACACCCCATTCTTCTGCTCATCTTGGCCGGGACCACCACCCCGACCTTGCCCTGGTGTCCGAGCATCTGCTTCCACCAGGGCACAGACCAGGTTCCCATCACCCCTGTAGACGTCCAGTCCGATCCTGCCCTTATCTCCCTGGGGGAGTCCATCAGTTAGCTCTATCCAAGAGGCTCCACCATCTACCGTACGATAGATACCACTACCTGGCCCACCACCATTAAACCCCCAGGCCCGACGTTGTCTCTGGTACATTGCAGCAAACAGGGTCATTGGGTCATTGGGGTCCATCACTAAGTCAATCGTACCCGTATGTTCATCAATGAACAGAACGTGCTCCCAGTTCTGTCCCCCATCCATTGTCTTATAGACTCCCCGTTCTGAGTTGGAACCCCACAGGTGCCCTACAGCCGCAACGTATGCGACGTCAGGATTCATGGGATGGACCTGAATCCTGGATATGTGGTGCGTGTCCTCCAGGCCAACATTTGTCCAGGATGCACCAGCGTCAGTCGAACGGTATACTCCATTCCCCCAAGGGGACGATTGACGATTTTGAGGTTCACCTGTGCCAGCCCAAACAATGTTCGGGTTCGATTGTGAAACCGTTACATCACCGATAGAGGAAGTCTCCTCTCCCTGAAAAAGTGGCTCGAAAGTCGTGCCTGCATTCTCAGTCTTCCAGATTCCCCCCGTCGCCGTGCCCAGATAGAAGATGCTTGGATTCGCTTCAACGACGGCGATATCTGAAATGCGGCCACTCATAATCGTGGGGCCTATTTCCCGCCACTGAAGCACCTGAGTAGCAGTCAATAGTTCCTCATGAGTTATCTGTGCACTCACTGGAGGAACTATGAGAGCCACACTAATCATTCCGAAAAGAAGCCGACGACAGTGCATCTGTGTAACCTCAAAGCAGGAGTATTTCCAAGGATAAACGGTACACATCAATATCCGGAATGACCAGGAATGTGCACCGTTTGATACCACGTAAAACCAGTCTATTCAGTCGAGATGGAGTGGCTAACCCTCAGTTCCCAAACCAATCAGCGCTACTTCTTGCACAAGACCCTTAGGGATGCAATCGGTATTATTGCTCTTCTCAGGTCAACAAGCCACGCAGTTGTGGTTATTCTGAGAACCAAGTCCTTCCAAGAGCGCTACCGTAGAAAGGAACGGAAGGATCCTCTGAACTGGACCATTCGCCATATCTGCCACCGTTTGACCTCTGCGACTAACTGCTGAGACATCCGCTCCCTGTGACACCAGATAAAGAATCAACTCGTTATC
The DNA here is from genome assembly GCA_963934665.1 of uncultured bacterium. Classification (GTDB taxonomy): domain Bacteria; phylum Gemmatimonadota; class Gemmatimonadetes; order Longimicrobiales; family Gaopeijiaceae; genus UBA1142. The sequence goes on from CAWVZF010000027.1 coordinate 14,541, forward strand.
TCCGCGAGCTGCTGCGTGATGCAAGGCTGTGTACCCATTATGGTCTCTGGCATTAACATCAGCCCCGAGCTCTTCGATCAGGTAACGTACTGAAGAAACCCAACTCTCTGGCACGTGCCTATGGATATTCCCAGCGTACCCTTCCCCGTATCCTATCCCCGAAGCTGCATGAATTGGCCAAGCCCCAGGACCACCAATGGGCACAGGCGGAAGCCCAGACGGATCGAGCACCCCAGGTTGGGCAGCAGCACCTCCACGATAGCCTCTCCCGGCAAGTTTCTGCGTCGGGATATTCGGATCAGCTCCGTACTCTATCAGTAATCTCATGGCCCTAAGGTCCAAGCCATACGCAGCCCTCCAGAATGGAGTCGCCCCAGTCCTATTGGTCCTTAGGTAGTCATCACCAAATGTGGTGTACCAAAGCTGCTTGGTGAGCCTTGCATTAGGGTCTACCCCTGCATCTAAGAAGGCCTTCATTAGATCCAGGTACGTGACTTCTTGTTGAAGGCGGTGCGTAGGCTGAGGATGCCGGGATTTAGGGATCCACTCTGTATTCAATGCTATGTATAGTGGTGTCGCACCAGCATCACTCGCGATCGTTGGGTCAGCACCACGGTTGAAAAGCTCCATCGCTAGACCGAAGTGGCCATTAATAAGCGCCATGAGGAGAGGAGAAGTGTGATCCCCTGCACTCACCTGATCTATTTCCGCTCCACGATTTAAAAGAGCGAAAGCTGTTGAGGCATGGCCATCACGAACAGCCATTAGAAGAGCTGTCATTCCACCGTATCCTCCCACTAACTGAGCATGAGAGAGTGGTTGATTAACCCTGTCGCGTTGCTGTATCAGTAGTAGGTCCTGTGCACTCTGGAGCCCTCCGGAACTGGAGGCAATTCTCCTTTCGTCAGTAGAGCCCTGCCTTACTTCTTCTCTTCTATCAACTGTTTGCTCGGTATTCGCCATCCGTGCACGTCGAGCCTGTTGGTCCTGACGATCAAACTCATCTCGTGATGGCATATCGATCACAGCAGCTCTCAAAGCCGGGTCAGCTCCAGCTTGAAGAAGCAACTCGATAACGTCTGTACGTCCAGATGCTGCAGCAAACATGAGAGGGGTTTGGCCCCAAATTGATTCCCTCGCGTCAAGCTCGACACCATGATCAATCAGGGCTTGAACTGCCGGGGCTTTTCCGGATGCGGCAGCAAAATGAAGTGGTGTCACACTCCCTGTGGTGCTTTCAATTTGGGAATCTGCTGACGCCTCCAGTAGAAGCCGAATAACCGACGCATGTCCCCGGCGAGCTGCTAAATGAAGAGGACTGTAGGCCCCAAGCCGCGTTACGGCCTCAACGTCTGCTTCAGATTCCAGAAGGATATCCACAATTTCAGGATTTCCATTCTCAGCAGCCCAATGAAGACCAGTCATACCGTCTCCATGAGCGGCATTCACGTCCGCACCGTTCGCTATTAATAACCTCACTTGGACCGCATCGTTACGCATGGATGCATCCGCAATGGGAGCATCTATGGGAATGGCTGCAAACAGGAGAAAGCAGAAGGCCATAAGCAACGAAGTCCTCACTAACGCTTTCCAATAAACGTCGTTTGCACTGATTCCCATACCCACTATGCCTCCTTAACCCTTACTCGCGGGTGCAGCAAGCGACAACTCTCCAGTACTATCCCCGAAACTCTCAACGTCATCCATACCAAGCTTATGCATCAGCGTTAACATAGCATTTGCCATAGGGGTACCATCCGGTGCCATCACATGGAGGTTATTGTCAAGCTGTCCATTAGCACCACCAAGTGTGATCAACGGACACCGGCGATGGTTGTGGAGGTTCCCGTCTGCCATTGGTGACCCATAGACAATCATTGTCTTATCAAGCAGATGCGTATCACCCTCGTAAATCTCGCTCAACTTATCCATAAGATAAGGAAGCATGCCGACATGGTATTTATTGATTGTCGCAAAATCCAATACTGCTTCTTCTCGCCCACCATGATGCGATCCTGGATGGAACGGAGTATCCGTTCCACTCTCCGGATAGACACGTGACGAGGCATCCCGACCCAGCTTAAGTGAAAAGACTCTGGTCATGTCGGATGCGAACGCAAGAGCTTGGAGGTCAAACATCAACCGAACATGTTCACTGAAGGAATCTGGAACACCCGCCGGTGCCTCTGGAAGCTCACGGACCTCCCCAGAACGGTTTTTCGCTTCGACACCTTCAATCCGCCGTTCAAGCTCCCTGACATTCTCGAGATACCGATCCAACCGGATCTGATCATTAGGGCCAAGTGTGCGCTTTAGGTCAGCTATATCTTCAGTAATCCAGTCGAGAATGCTGTGACTTGTACGACGGCGGGCTGCTCTGGCTTCCGGACTTCCTCCAGCTCCAAAAAGACGATCGAACGCGATCCTGGGGTCACGGATCATCGGGAGCGGATCAGAAGCGGCAGCCCAGCTAATCGTGTCCGTATACACGCACGCATATCCGTATGCACATCCCCCTGCTTGATCAACATTTTCGATGCAAAGCTGCATTGACGGAATGGGGGTGTCCTGCCCGAAGCGGCTTGCATAAAGCTGATCCAGTGATGCTCCTACATATACATCAGAACTCTCGGTTTGCTTTGGGTGGGCCTGCGTCAGAAATACCGCACTGGATCTGAAATGGTCACCCCCAATCTCCTTAGGCTTAGATGCCTCCGCCTCACGGACATCTGTATTACTTATGATCGTGAGATATTCACGGTAGTCTTCAAGTGGTAGAAGCGAACTGGGTGTTAGGTCGAACTCCCGACCAGCCTCGACCGGCGACCAAAGATTTTGGGTAGATCCCCACTCATTACTTCCCGCAGCTCCATGGACAATTTCAATAGCAATCAGGCGTGTCGGATCAGCAAGTGCTTGGGAACCAGATAATACTCGACCCGCAGGAACCATCGCATCCAAGAAGGGGAGCGCCACGGTAGAGCCTACCCCTCGCAAGAACGTTCGTCTTCCGATCTGTTTACCGGTAATAAACTTCATGCTCTCGCTAATCTCCTCAGTGGATCTCTTGTTCATTTAAGGGAATCTCGACACTCACACCAGCTCTTTGCATCTGGAAAGCGTCACTCTTCACGATTCCAACGATGAACGATGAAAGGCGATAATCATTTACTTCAGCCTGATTCGTGATATCCCTGACAGTCGGTTGATCGTAGTACTCCAGGCGCCGACCAAGCGCATACGCCATGAGATTTTCAGTAAAATTCCTCACCAGAGGTATGGGTCGATTTAACAGAGCCCGGGTTAAATCAGCAGCAGTCTCAATCGGGGTGCCATCGTAGAGCTCGCTTCTCGTATCGAGTGCTGTTCCGTTTTCGCGGGCCCGCCACTTCCCACTTACGCCAAAGTTATCTAATACAAGGCCTATGGGATCCATGAAACGATGACATGAGTTGCAGGATGGATTTTCACTATGCAGTGCCATCCTTTCCCTCGTCGTAAGCAGTCTTCCCTCCTCGCTACCTTCCGTCTCTTCCAGATCTGGGATTCCAGGTGGTGGTGGTGGTGGTGGTGTACCCAACAAAACTTCCATCACCCACTTACCGCGCAGTACCGGTGACGTTCGCCCCGCATGCGATGTCAACGTCAGAATGCTACCGTGTCCAAAGACACCACGTCTCGTATCATCTGGATATGTGACTCGTTGAAATTCCTCTCCAGTGACACCTGAAAATCCGTAATGTTTGGCCAGTCGTTCATTAACGAAGGTGTAATCTGCTTCATAGAGATCGAAGATACTTCGATCCTCGGCTATAAGATTGTTGAACAGAAGCTCCGTCTCACGCCGCATTGCATCTGCTAATTGCTGATGAAAGTCTGGATCGAGTCGAACATCCGGATGGACTTTGTCCAAATCTTGGAGCCTCAACCACTGTGCTGCGAACCGAGGGCCAAGCGCCGCTGATCGGCTATCTGAAAGCATCCGATAAACCTGAGCTTCAAGTGTCTCCGGATCTGAAAGACGTTCTTCCTCTGCTAGAGTACGTAGTTCACCGTCCGGCGGGGCTCCCCAAAGGAAGTAAGAAAGTCTGCTCGCTAGATCTAGATCACTAATCCTGTAGCTCTCGCCTGCAGCTACTGGTCCAGGGGGTTCTTCAAAACGAAAAACGAAATGAGGACTAGCTAATATCGCTTCGAGTGCTGTTCGTACACCGATCTCAAACCCTCCGTCAGAAGCTCCTTGTTCATAAAAGAGCATCAGAGCTGTGCGGTCTCCATCCGTGAGGGGCCGTCGGAAGGCTCGAGTCCCGAGACCAAAAAGTATCTTCTCTGCGCACGCCTGTTCTTCAAGAGCTGTCGACGGTTGACATGTGAAGACCTGAGCGCGTGTGACGGTCTCTGATACACCGGTAATGTTAAAAGGACCAGAGATCACCAAGTCTCGCATGTGCGGTAGAGAATTGACACCGTACGTGCCCGCGATTGCAGTACTGGCTAATGACCAATCGTGAGGGGAAACCAGATCCTGGACTGGCCCTTCAGCATGTCGAATAAATGCCGCTGCTACACGATGCGATCCAGCTCTTATAAAAATTGGTTCCGTTCGTATTTCAACACTAGCTGGATCTGACACGTGCATCCATCGGTCCATCTCCAGTAGTGCTACCGGCTCACCATCTACGGAAACCTCTATCTGCTCTGGAGTATAGGCTGTGTGCAAAGCTGACCGGCCATTGCCTACGGCGGTACCGGTCGTTTCATGATGGAAAGACATACGGAATACGTACTCTCCATCTGCTGGAAAATGATGCTCGGTCGCCGTTCCACCCCGGGTCCCGAAAGGGGCACCATCAACCCGGTCTAGTTGCGAAGCCCACCTTGGAATCCGGTATTGGGTCTCACTCGCAGTTGCTTCCGCATCTCCCACAGCCAGACGGCTAATTTCAGCTGCAGCATGTAAGTAGGCATCCAAAAGTGTCGGAGACACCATTTGGACGTCAGCAATATTATCGAAATTGGCACTCTTGGTATCGAGAGGAAGGTAATCTCCCGCATCGACGCTCAGACCAAGGAGGTCCTCGATTGAACTCTGATACTCAGCTCGGTTCAATCGTTGAAACGTGCGACCGCCAGGGTTCGGATCCCTAGCAGCTGCCATATCCATAGAGGATTCCAAGCTTTGTACAAGCATTAGAAGCGTATCCTCAGCCGGACGACGGGCCCCAGGCGGAGGCATCATTCCCGCTCGAAGCTTTCGGATCATCTTCTCAGTAGTCTCACCCTCCTCATGAGAAGTCGACATCCGGAAGTCTTCAAGGGACAGATTCCCGCGTAGCATCCTTTCATTATGACAACGCACACAGTAAGCCTGGATGGTTTCATCATTCATTGACTCACTGTAGAGCCCAACTACTTCAGCGTGCCCTGACGCCAGTTGAGTCGGATCAGTAGCCTGATGTAATTGCTCAGCCCCACCGCCCCACAAGAGCAGTGCAAGGCCTCCAGTAAGCAATGTCGCGGAGAATTGGTTCATCTAGCAGAGGTGGTATTGAGGGGTACACTTCAATCTCACTCAGCCCTAATGAATAAAGATAGAACACCTGTCCCTTACAGGACAGGAAATCCTTTTGTAGTTCCTTAACTGTAGCTGCAGGAGCGTAGCTACAACGCTCAAAGGTACCAATGCCGTAATGAACTCTGAGGGGATTCGAAGATACTTAAATCGACGTCTAGCTGTAACTAAAGGGCTTGAGCAAAGGCAGAGGGTAAGTCAGGGGTCTCGAGACAAAAAAACGGCCCAGCCACTGAAACAGTGACTGGGCCGCCATTCTCCATGAGAACTTGGGCTAGTACATCCCACCCATGTCTCCACCACCAGGCATTGCTGGCGGTGCTGCTTCCTCCTGAGGCTGCTCCACTACTACCGCTTCAGTCGTGAGAAGTAGCCCTGCGATTGATGCAGCATTCTGTAGCGCCGTACGCACAACCTTTGTCGGGTCAATAACGCCCGCACTCACAAGGTCTTCATACTCATCCGACTGAGCATTATAGCCAAACCCATCGCTACCGGCCCGGACACGGTCGACTACAATACTACCTTCACTACCAGCGTTTTCTGCAATCTGCCGTATCGGCTGCTCAAGAGCACGGGAGAGGATCTGCACTCCGATCATCTCATCCTCGAGCTCAAGTTCAGCATCGGCGAGCCTCGCTTGTGCGCGAAGCAGAGCAACGCCACCACCTGGAACGATGCCTTCTTCGACAGCGGCCCGGGTCGCGTGTAGTGCATCCTCTACGAGTGCCTTCTTTTCTTTCATTTCGGTCTCTGTCGGCGCACCGACGCTTATGACCGCAACACCACCCGCGAGTTTTGCAAGGCGCTCTTGAAGCTTTTCACTATCGTAGTCAGAGGTGCTTTTATCGATCGAGACACGAATCTCGTCGATCCGCCCCTTAATCTTTTCCGCATCCCCAGCACCATCGATCAGCGTCGTATTGTCCTTGTCAATTACGACACTTTTTGCGCTCCCAAGGTCACTCGCCACCGCATTCTCTAGCTTGAAGCCAACCTCTTCCGAGATTACCTGTCCACCTGTGAGAATCGCGATATCCTGGAGCATAGCTTTCCGACGATCACCGAAGCCCGGTGCTTTCACGGCAGCTACCTTCAGCGTACCCCGAAGCTTATTGACAACCAGTGTCGCAAGAGCTTCACCCTCGACGTCCTCCGCGACGATCAAGAGCGGCTTACCCATCTGTGCCACTTTTTCAAGAATTGGCAATAGATCCTTCATCGCCGAAATCTTCTTATCATAGATTAGGATCATCGGATCTTCGAGAGCTGCTTCCATCCTCTCCGGATCTGTTACGAAATATGGAGAGAGATAGCCACGATCAAACTGCATACCGTCAACAGTCTCAAGTGTGGTCTCAAGGCCACGAGCCTCTTCGACCGTAATCACCCCGTCCTTCCCAACCTTTTCCATTGCATCTGAAATGAGCTCGCCGATCTCAGCATTATTGTTTGCGCTGATCGCTCCAACCTGAGCTATTTCAGTCTTACCCTGTGTGTCAGTTGAAATTCTTTTCAGCTCTTCAACTACGAGACCCACACCCTGATCGATCCCACGGCGTATACCCATGGGATTTGTCCCTGCCGTAACGTTCTTAAGGCCTTCGCCGAAAATTGCCTGAGCAAGAACAGTCGCGGTGGTGGTTCCATCACCTGCAACATCGGAAGTCTTAGTCGCGACTTCCTTGACCATCTGTGCGCCCATGTTCTCAACTGCGTCTTCAAGCTCCACCTCTTTGGCGACCGATACACCATCCTTGGTCACCGTCGGGGAGCCGAATTTCCGATCCAGCACCACATTTCGACCCTTAGGGCCGAGTGTCACTTTCACGGCTTGGGCGAGCTTATCGACGCCTTTCTTGAGACGCGCACGCGCCTCTACGTCGAACCCGAGCTCTTTGGCTGCCATGATTCGTATCTCCTAGTTCGTCAATTGCGTTGCGCTAAGAAACGATCGCGAGGATGTCCGATTCTCTCAGAATCAGATACTCGTCACCGTCCAGCGTGACGTCCGTACCACTGTACTTCCCGTAAAGCACCTTATCCCCGACTGTGACGTCAGGCTCAATCCGTGCACCCTCGTCAGACATCTTGCCAGGTCCGACCGCAATGATCTCTCCTTGCGACGGCTTCTCCTTAGCAGTGTCCGGAATGTAGATGCTACCTTTCATCTGTTCTGCTTCTTCAAGTGGCTTTACCACGACGCGGTCAGACAGCGGCCTGACATTGCTTGCGCCATCACCCATCTGGCCTCCTCCTAAACATGGAAATGGGCCTTAAACTGAATAGATCAGTTCTTGGCTTAGCACTCTGACATAGTGAGTGCCAAGAGCGAGGTAAGATCGAAAATAGAGGCAAAGTGTCAAGCGTTTGTGTTCCGGATCGCTGACTATGCCCTCAACGACAACGAGCTCGAAATTCGTAACTGGCTAACTACCGACCACTAGCGCATCCATACGCAGAACACCATCGAGACCCACAATGGCGTGTACTACCTGCTCAGCGAGCGATGGGTCGAACCAATAACCTAAGTCTGCGAGCCCGGTAAATGCTGCTCTTGCTTCGCTATAAGCCATATCGAGTACTGAGCCAGCCGAATTCAAAAAATTAGATTCGACAAGGCCCTCAGGTGCCTCTTCACCGGCCCGCAACCTACTCAAAATTGCTTTCTCTTCATTCGATCCATGATGGTGGATCTGTGAGACGAGCAGATTATTACTCTGCCGGCCGACATCAACCTCGAAGTCAGTAAGGTCATCAACGATTTGGAATGCCGTGCCAAGTTGTGCAACCGCGAACTCTGCTGCGGACAACCTCTCACTCAATTCTCCTTCTTCTAACACGTTCGGCGCTGCAAACGCGAGCGCGAAGAGGTCACCCCCACGAATACGGTGAACATGGTCGAGCATTACCTCTGGCCTAGGGATTTCTGCCACACCCTTCTCTTCCGATCCCTCTAGCCTACCGATCAGGGCCATGCGATCAAGCAATTCCCTCTGGATCGCATCACACTGAGTTCCATTAAGAATCTCCTTGACTCGCCCCCTTTCAAGTACCCTCCGTGACAAGCGTTCGAATGACATCAATTGAAGAATCGACATGAAGCGGGCACCCGTGTTAGGTGCAAGGGGCAAAAGAGTCTTGGCCTGATCATCAAAAATGTTGTCAGCCGCGGTTATCGTTCCCTTGATGCAAAAGTTCAGTTCCGTATAGAGCTTCAAGCGGGCTTCCGGAACACCTATCGAAGCGAAGATAGACCGGAAAAGAACGAGGAAAAAATACTCCTGAAGAAAATGAAGCCCTTCCGGAGTCGTAACCTCAGCTGCCGATGGAACATGCGACGCTTCGGTCAGAAATTGTTCTGCAATCAGCATCCGGAGATCTGCTTGCACAATCCGAACCGCTTCTGCCTGAGCTTCCACATCACTCCCAAGACGAGTCCATACACCGTGTTTCTCTAACAGGCGCACCGCATCTTGGGATCGAAATACAGGGGATAGAGTCATGGAGCTAGAAGCCAGAATCGGAGTGAATTTAAGTTCAAAGCTACCCTTCTAAATACTCGCCAGCCATCGCTAGACCAAAGAGAGTCAGAAATGGCTCGATCCTGTCGATCGTTGCCAAATGTGGCCCGATAGTATTCGCGAAACCTCCGGTGGCCACTACATACGCGTCCGGGCGATTCCATTCCTCTCTTAAGCGTTGAACCATCCCATCTATAGAGTCTATCGCTTGATAAAAGATGCCGCTTTGGATGCAGGTTTCAGTCCTTCGGCCAATTACAGAAGGTGGGGGAGTCAATTCAACGCGCGGTAATTTCGCCGTTCTTGAAGCAAGCCAGTCGATGCCTGTCAGAAGTCCCGGAGAGATCACTCCTCCCTTGAAGACTCCTTCGGTTGTTATGCAATCGAAAGTCGTAGCTGTGCCAAGATCCACAACGATCGTGTCACGATCGTATAACTCGCGGGCAGCGAGAGTGTTGACAATCCGATCTGCCCCAACTGACATCGGTTCTTCTACATCAAGTTCGATTGGAAGGTCAGACTGTGGATTTATTACTAGCACCTCTCCGGTCACGATTCTCCGTAACGTCTTGGTCCATACTCTGTTGGCGGTAGGAACGACCGAGCCGACTACACCTCTAGAAATCTTGGAGTCGCCCAAGGCATTATCAGATAAGAAAGCACGCACCAACACTGTCATCTCATCGATCGTCCGAGACACACTCGAACTGATCCGCCAGTGGCCGGCCAGTTCTCTCTTACCTGAAGCCAGTCCGATCACGGTTTCAGTATTTCCTACATCAACAACCAGCTGCATATCACCTCTCCAAGCAAGATCTGCTTTGGGTACTCAAGGTTAGATCAGAGTTGCACTTCCTGATACTACCCGTACCCGGGAGCTATCTTCACGCTCCAGTATGAGTGCGCCTCGTTCGTCGATACCGCGTGCCACACCATCTCCCTCCTGCTCTGTCGTCACCTCAGACCCGCAAAGTGCATCTCGGCTCAAGAGTTCCTCATGGAGCACAGAGGGTAACTGATCAAGATACCGCGGATCATCAAATACTGGCTTGACTTTGTGTAATTCAGAAATCAAAGCTTCTGCAACGTAGCTGGGTGTGAGGGTCACCTGGCAAGTCTCCTCAAGTGAAGAAGTGCGGCCTGTGAACTCTGGTGGAAACCCCGCTACCGGAGTCCGGATATTCACACCTACCCCTGTAACTATCCACTCGCCTGCTGACTCACAAAGGATTCCAGCAACCTTACCTCTCCCGAGGAAAACATCATTAGGCCATTTGATTTGAGCTGAGCGACCACCAGCCAAGACCTCAATAGCCCGGGCGACGGCAACCCCTACTATCAGAGGGGCACATGGTTGGGAAGCTGACGAGGCTGGTAGAAGAACCGACATCAAGAGTCCCACGCCATCCGGTGAGTACCATTTTCTCCCAGTGCGTCCACGTCCTGCTGTTTGCTCATCTGCAATCACCACGCTGAATGAAGCCGGTTCAGCCTCAACCAGATCGA
>CAWVZF010000028.1:0-25069 GCA_963934665.1 uncultured bacterium
AGAGTCAGGTATGTCGGAGGGCCGGCAGAAGAGTCAAGAGAGGCACTCTGTGAATCAACACTTCCGACATCGCCACAAGCGAGGGTGGAGACAACGACCAGTGCCATCAACCGAACAAGCATATGTGGTTTCATGGAGTGCCTCCAGGAAGAAGCTGTAGTCAGGGATACTTACTCACTGATGGGCCTGTTCGCGCCCCGAACATGATCATTATACCAGCCGAGATATCGCTCATACCGATCGACTTGGTAGGTCGGTACCCGAATCCCATGGCCCTGGTCAGGATAGACAACCAGTTGTGTCTCAATCCCCCGCCGCCGGAGCGCTTGATATAGCTGTTCGGAGTTAAGGATCGGGACATTCCAATCTTGTTCTCCACCCATGATGAGTGTGGGCGTCTCGATATGTTCTACCCGGTTGAACGGGCTTATACGCTCCCAGTTCTCTCGGTTATCCCCCTCCCATGGCAGGCCGAGCTCCGCTTCCCATTGTCGCTGGTAATGGTCGTGCCCGTAGTTCGCAATGTAGAGTACTTCACTCGCCCCGGTTATGGCACCTTGGAAGCGGTTGGTTTGTGTGATCACGTAGTTCGTGAGGATGCCACCATACGACCACCCCCCTACACCGAGGCGATCTGGATCCGACCATCCCTGTTCAATTGCATAATCAACACCAGCCATTACATCCTGGAAATCTGGATTACCCCAGTCCGCCCAGAGCGCTGCTGAAAAGTCCTGCCCGTAACCTGAAGAGCCACGCGGGTTGGTACGCACGACGACGTATCCATTCGCGGCAAACAGTTGCGACTCGAACTGAAAGCCGTGGTTGTATTGAGAGACTGGCCCACCGTGGATTCGTAGCAGCGTTGGATAACGGCGACCTTCCACGAAGTCCGGTGGGAAGGTGACAAAGCCCTCGACCTCGGTACCATCCGCAGAATGGAACTGGATATTCCTAGTCTCGGAGATGAGGACCTTGGACAAGAAGTCATCGTTGTGTCCGGTCACGCGACTCAGGTCGCCCAATCCGCGCTCTGCCCCTGTCACTCGGTAGATCTCTCCAGGGTGATCGAGGTAACTAACGGACACTGCAAATGTCCCCCCAGCCCAGTCAAATGCACCCGCTGAAATGGGGCCAGAAATCGGCCGTTCGAGATCTTCACCACTCGGGCGAATGCGAGCAAGGTGATTCTCCGCTGAGTCCTCAAGTCGGAACCAGATCCAGTCACCATCATCGGAAAACCGTGGCTGGCTCACATTCCTGTCTATATCAGTTGTGAGTAAGTCAGGCTCTCCACCATCTACAGAAATGATCGCCAGGTGGGTCGTGGCATACCAGATAAGATCGGGGCGAATACCGCTGGTATAGGTAAGCCTCCTTCCGTCAGGACTCCAAGCAGGAGAGCGGTCAGAGCCTTCATTCGTGGTCACCTGCCTAGGGCTATCAGTCGGCTCCTCTACGTCGGAAGCGACGATCCAGATGTCTGAGTTTTCGTTTCCGTCCGGCTCATCTGTACGATTCGAAGCGAAAGCGATCAGGGTACCGTCAGGACTCCATACACCGAGCGATTCGTCCCTATCACCAGTCGTCAGTTGGCGGAGTTTTCCGGATTCAAGCTCGAAAACGTACAGGTGCGTCCTCCGATCTCCTGTCAGGTACCCCGCGTTGTCACGCTTGAACTGAAGTCGATCAATTACCCACGGGTCTTGGGGAGCGTTCTCTTTTTTGTCTTCGTCCTTCTCCTCTGCATCCCGGATCGTCAGGAGGAGGCGTGTACCATCGGGGGACCACCGATACCCAGAAATTCCTTGTTCGATGTCGGTGAGCGGAAAGCCTTCGCCACCCCGACGGTCTAGTGCCCAAACTTGGTTTTCACCCTCATCACGGGATGCGGTGAAGGTGAAGTAACGACCATCCGGACTCCATCCTGGAGAGCCTGCTGACTTGCCTTCCACAGTCAGCCCGACGGCATCCCCACCCTCAGCTGGAGACATGTAGATTCGGGTGTATGAGCGTTCATCCTCAAGCGATGTTCTGCCGACAGTATAAGCGATCCAAGCACCATCTGGACTCACAACCGGTGCTCCGACTGAACGCATGTCGAACATATCTTCGGTCTGGATTGGGCGCTTGTCCTGGGCGTCAACCGGACCGGTTAGGGCTAGCACGAGAAAACCCAAGACTCCGAAACTCGAATGTCTCATTGCAATCACTATTCCTTCCTGTTGTCGGATGTTGCCACCCCACTGAGGTAGTGGCTATTGAGGGCTGTGTTGAGGCACGTGATTCACGTCACACATACGCCCAAGATGTGGAGCATATCATCAAACCGCGAGCACTTCGACGAGGACTTATCATTGTTTTATCCCTAATACAAGGAAGTATAAGACCTACTATCACACATGTGACAAAACATCGCCGGAGTAAGAGTTCACATAGCTTGCTAGCATTAATTGCTATCTGTACCCTGCTTGAAAGGCTACCGACAAGCTACGCCTAAGAAAGCTGACGAGTCGGGCAGTGCCGGGATTCCAACAGCGGGAGGTGTCCTGTGAACAAAGCAATTCGTTCAACTACGCCAATAGTGATGGCATTCATATTGCTATCGGGTTGCAGTCCAACCGGAGACCCTGAGGCTGGACATGCTCTACCTGAAGGGATGACTCGTTGGAGCCACCAAGACTGGCCTACAGGCCATTATCAGGTAGTGGATGACTGGCCGAAGCCATTACCCGATGATGACCATTCTCACGATGGTTGGACCTGGGGTTCGATGGGTGGGGTGTATGCAGAAACACCGGACAGAATATGGGTAGCCATGCGAGGAGAGTTGCCACTCCCTGAAGGTGCAGCACCATGGACGCCATACGGTGGCACCAACCTGGTCGGTAATGCGACAGGTAATACTGACGGTATAAGTGCCACCTGTCGTGAAACCGGTAACCGCCGAGGATGGGAGCGCCGCTTTGAGCACTCAATTTTCATCGTGGACGGAGAAGGCAACCTTGTTGATGACTGGCCCCACGCTGACTCACTATTCGCTCAACTACCATGCGGACGCGGGCCACACCAAATCAAAATGAGTCCATACGATCCAGACAAACACGTATGGATCATCGATGACCAACTCCATGTGATTTACCGCTTCACGTATGAGGGAGAACTCGTTCATACATTGGGAGAGCTAGGCGTGCTCGGACGTGGACCAAACAACTTTAACCGCCCAACAGACATAGCTTGGCTACCAGACGGTACCTACTTCATCAGCGACGGCTACAGTGGTACTCGAGTAGCCAAATATGACTCTGATGACAATTTCCTGATGGACTGGGGCTCTGCCCCTGTGGACCCAAGAAACCCGGGTCCGAGCGAATTCAGAACGCCTCACAGTATAGCAATCAGCGCAGACCGTAGACTTTTTGTTGTAGACCGTGGTCACGCTAGGATGCAGGTATTCGATGAGAATGGAAATTTCCTGGACATGTGGCCACTCACCTCACCGCACTGGCCAGAAAATCAGGGAACCCTGATGGTGAATCACATCATTAGCACAGACCAATACATATGGGTCGGGGACGTTCCTACAAATCGTCTTATGAAGTTTGATCTCGAAGGCAACCACTTATACAGCTGGGGTGCACCAGGACTACAGCCTGGACGCCTGGCATGCTCGCACGGAATCACAACCGATCAAGAAGGCAACCTCTTCATTGCTGACTGTTTCGCAGGGCGTGTGCAAAAGTTCAAGCCAGTACCGGGTGCTGATCCAAACAAACTCGTCGGCCAGATCTTGAGAGAATACCCTGGAGCAGAATGATTTTCTTGGTGTAATGAGTGCTTAACGTTTTCACCGGATCCCGTGTCTTTCTGTAGGGGAATGCCCTGTGAACGCGTTAGGTTTATTCCATCAAAGAAAGAAACTGAATGAGCCCAATCCCAGATCTGCTATGACTTCGAAAAAATTTCGATATCTCATGGGACTCGGCATCCTGGCGATTTTTTCCCTTTCGCTCGCGGATGCGGTGAGCGCACAGACCATCAGAGGAATACTGATGGAGCAAGGCACTGATCGAAGAATCCAGCTGGGGGAGATGGTGCTCGTCGGTCAGGGCGGTGACACGATCGACGTGACATACTCAAATGACGCAGGGGGCTTTGAACTCACATCCCCCGACCCAGGCGACTTCCTCGTGCTTGCGGATGCACTCGGATACGGTGCCATGGCCGCAGGGGTATTCGAGCTGGGAGCAGGCGCAGAAATGACGATTGAATATAGGATGCAACCGTTTGCACTCCCAATCGAAGATCTTGTCGTCGAATTCAATCGACCAGTCACACAACACTCGCTCGTACAGAACGGATTTGTAGCACGTTTCAATCGTGGCTTGGGGCACTTCATTACACCTCACATGATTGAGGAGTCAAGTGCGATCCGAACGGAAGATCTGTTCAGGAATATTGCAGGAGTGCAGGTAACAGGTACCGGATTTGGTGCTGATCGAGTCGCACTTCGAGGCATCGGTGGACAATTGTGCGACCCCTTGCTTTACATCGATGGTGTTCGAACCGAAAGCAGCGCAATGGGTATGGCTCTTTCAGATATTGTGCCCTTGTTTCAGATAAGCGGAATTGAGATCTATCGACGTCCGGCTGAGATCCCACTTGAATACGGAATCGCAGGCACCGCATTCTGTGGAGTCGTCGTACTCTGGACCAAGAGATAGAGCCTGTAGCATTTCCTATAACGGTCGTGGCTCGGCGTCCCATATCTCTCGTAGGTACTCGAACGTGTAAAGTCCGGTCGAGTGGCCGTCGCTCCAAACAAACTGTAATGCGTACTGTCCGATATAATGTATAGCTGTTGGATAAATACCCATGTCGACAGATTCAGGAACCAGAGTCCGGACCCCACTCATCTCATCTACACAGCCAGCGCACGGACAAAATAGCCTTAAGTAACGTGGTACATACTCTGAGACGACGCCGTCCTTCCACTCTATCTGCAGTCTTTCACGATCTTCGGTCGGCTCAATCCGAAGTGGGTCCACATGGGGTTCAGGCACGCCTAGAGCTCCATCCTCTCAAGAATACTCCCGAGGGTCCGGAATGCTTTTCCTCGATGACTCAGTTCGTTCTTCTGGTCGGGATGGAGTTCAGCAAAAGTCATCTCTAAGTCAGGCTTGAAGAAATAGGGATCGTATCCGAAACCTCCATCACCACGGGGTTCAGTCAGGATCACGCCCTTAGCTTCCCCTCTAGCAATAATCATCTGATCGGTGAACCCCAAAAGAACAGCCACACAAACGTATTGACTCGTTCGCTTCTCGATCTCGAGGCTGCCCAATTGCTGTGTCAGGTAATCGTTATTTGCCTGATCAAGCTTATGACCTATGAGCCCTTCCACAGGTGCAAAACGTTTTGAACGAACACCCGGTGCACCTTGGAGCGCGTCTACCTCTAAACCAGAATCGTCAGCTACGGTCGGCAATCCAGTTCTCGTATGAAAGTACTCGGCCTTAGAGCGTGCGTTCTCTTCAAATGTATCGAAGGGTTCAAGCGCTTCCTCCTCATCACGCCACTCCAAACCTATATCATCAAGATCTAGTAATGTCAGACCTGGAATACCGCTGAGGATCATTCTTATCTCTTGAACTTTATGAGCACTACGAGTTGCTAGCAGCAGTTCCACTCAATCAATCCGAAGTGCGCTGGCCTGAGCGGCGAACAGAGTCTCCAGTGCAGCCGTGGCTAGGTCGAGCATCGCATCCAAGTCATCACGCGGGAACGGGTCACCTTCAGCTGTTCCTTGGACCTCAACAAGGCCACCTCCCTGTGTACCAACTACGTTCATATCGACCTGAGCGTTTGAATCTTCTTCGTAGTCTAGGTCGAGTCTAGCCTCCCCTTCTACTAGCCCCACACTGATTGCCGCCACGCGTTCTCTCATTGGATTACGCACGATGAGACCTTCGCTGACAAGGTGTTCGAAGGCTAATGACACCGCGACGCATGCACCTGTAATCGATGCTGTTCGCGTGCCACCATCTGCATGTAGTACATCACAGTCTACAGTCACAGTATGTAAGCCCAGAATTTTCATGTCGGTGACTGAGCGTAGTGAGCGGCCTATGAGCCGCTGGATCTCTTGGGTCCTTCCCTTTGCACCCGAACGTTCACGACGAGTACGCGTGTGTGTCGCCCGAGGTAACATCGCGTATTCCGCGGTGACCCATCCAGCACCACTCGCTTCGCGCCAAGCTGGCACACCTGTGCTAACTGAAGCGGTGCAAAGTACACGAGTGGCTCCAGTAGATATGATACATGAGCCCTCCGCATAGGGAGCCACATTAGTTTCAATCATTATTGACCGAATCTGATCTGACCTCCGGCCTCCAGTACGTCCATTCATTCCAAGTGACTCCTTATACGAGCGACCAAGTCAGTCGTTGAACACCCTTCCAGTAACGGAACAAGAGCATACTCCTCCCTATCAGGGAGAGCTCGCTAGAGGTAAAACAGCAAATAGACCACAAGTAGTATGACGACCCAAAGTACCATACTGCCTGTTGGCCAACTCTTAGCTAGTGGCCCAACCGGGCCGTGCATGCGTTTTACCCCGTGCATGATTGATCCTACGAACTCAAGGACAGAGGAACGCACGTATACATCCACACGTGTGACGGCTCTTCCGACGGTTCCTAACAGCCAGGGACCGGCCTTCCGATAGAACCACTCCGCATCGATGTGTACCGCTCTTTTTTCGTCTGGATAGACGCCTGACTTGACCAGGGTGATGAATCCCAGGGCCCCAAAAGCCAGCAATTGAAGCTGTGTGACCACGTGTCGCATGTCATATGGATGATAATCCATTTCCATCGGCAACAGAGCATAGAACCGTGTCGGGAAGACCCCAATCAGTACACATAGGACTGCTCCAATCGACATGGCGATCAGCATGTTACGGGGCGGTTCCTTGGCACGAATTCCAGAGTCGTGTGCAAAGAACGAGAAGAACGGAATCTTAATACCGGCATGCTCAAGCACACCTGCAGAAGCAAAGAGCATGAAAAGCCAAACGACGTAGTGATGCTCTTCGATCGCCGCTACCATGATCATCGACTTCGTTACAAAAGCGCTGAACAGCGGGAACGCTGAAATCGCCGATGCACCGACTATACAGAGGCCTGCCGTGAACGGCATTGTCTTATAAAGACCTCCCAAGTCTGTTCCCTTTGTCCGACCAGTCATCGTCATGACCGCTCCCATGGACATGAAGAGCAGACCTTTGAAGATGACGTCAGCAAAAGCGTGCGCTACAGCACCATTTACTGCCATGCCCGTTCCGATCCCGATCCCCGCAACCATGAAGCCAATCTGGTTGATCATCGAGTAACCGAGTACACGACGGAGGTCATTCTCCAGGACGGCATAGAAGATCGGGAAGAATGTCATCGCGGTACCGATGTAGATCAGTGCATCAGTACCAACGAAACTCCGTGCCAACGCATAGACAGCTACCTTCGTTGTGAATGCACTCAGAAAAACCGTTCCGGTGGGAGTGCTCTCCGGATAAGCTTCTGTAATCCAATTATGGAGCAGAGGAAAACCGGCTTTGATACCAAAGGATAGCAATAAAATCCATCCAGCCGCCCCAGTGCCGGCCAACCCAACGTGGCCAAACTCAATCGATCCAGTCTCATGAGCGAGCATGAGTGCCCCTGAAAGAAGCAGGACACCCGAAATCACATGAATGACGAGGTACCGAAACCCAGTCGCATATGACCGTTCAGATTTCCGGGCCCATACCAGGAAGACCGATGAGATCGCGAGGAGTTCCCAAAAGATGAATAGAGTGATGAAATCACCGGCGAATACCGCACCTAGTGCACTTCCCGCATAGACCATAGCCGCAACGTGTTGCAGTCCTGCTGAGGCATTACCAACGATATCGTCCTCACCAACCTCTCCAGCGACTGACCCTTCAGGTGCACCATCCCCGAGGTGCAGCGCATAGACAAACCCTAGGAAAGCGGCGAGGTGGAACAGGTAACCAAATAGCAGGCTGAGCTTGTCTGCACGGTATGGAGTTAGGGTGTAGCCAAGCAGATCAAATTGAAGATGCAGGCCCGGATCAACTCCATACCAAAGGTTTAGTCCACCTATGAGTGGAATAGCGAGGATAAGCACCTTGCGAGCCGTGCCACGTGTGAACGCGATAACAACTGCGCCGACGAAGAAGAGTACAAATGGAGGCAGGCTACTCAGCATCGTCTGAGCCTCCTTCGTAGTAATCCTCTGAGCGGATCAACAGCTTTCTCATGGGTTTGGCAACGAGCACCAGGAACCAGAACGAGATGAATCCGTAGATCGGATACACAAGAAACCGCATGCTCTCCTCAAGCGGATGCGGATGAGCATTCTCTGTACCCAACAGCAGAAATTCGGCAACAAGCAGCACGCCACAAATCAGGTAAATAGCAAAGAAGAAACGTTTTACCGAGTTAGGCTTATCCAGCCAGCCTATCGGCTCCTTGATCTCGTGACCGTGGTAATCCTGGCTCACTGGGCAACTCCAGAGACAACCATAGACATCAGTTCATACCAGAGATCTGGCCAAAAGAAGAAGCCTATTGTCGCGGACGCTGTGATGCCGATTGCTATCAACGAAGGCAGTGGCGCCTCCTTAATGCCTTTGCCGCGTTGAGCATCATCGGGTGGCCTGAAGAAGAACGCCTTCACTGGCACCTCAAGCAGGTAGTAGAGACCTAACAAAGAGCTGAGCATGAGTACTGCGAGCAGACCAACCTGCCCCGCTTCAAGCGTACCCATACCAAGAAACCATTTACTCCATGAACCCCCGGCAGGTGGCAGCCCAATGATGCTCAAGGAGCCAACAAAAAATGCGCCGAAGGTAATTGGCATTCTTCGTCCAAGTCCGTGCATACGACTGATGTCTTTCTCATGGGCTGCAACTAATACTGCACCTGCTGCGAAGAACAGCGTGATCTTACCGAATGCATGCATAGCTATATGCATGCCCCCACCAATCACTCCCCATTCATTCGCCAACAATGCCCCCAGCACGATATAGGACAGCTGGCTTATTGTGGAGTATGCAAGCCTCGCTTTCAGGTTGTCTTTCTGAAAAGCGACCAGAGAACCCAGAATGATCGTGGCGGCTGCGACCCATGCAAGCCACGTCGTCGCAGCAAGTGTACCGAGTAAATCAATACCAAATACATAGACAGCCACTTTTAGTACCGTAAAGACACCAGCCTTCACAACTGCAACCGCATGCAAGAGTGCTGAAACTGGTGTCGGCGCTACCATGGCAGCTGGTAACCAGCGGTGGAATGGCATAACCGCAGCCTTCCCAACACCGAACACGAATAGTACTAGGATTGCGCTCAATACACCGTTAGATGCCGTACCGGCTAGAATCCCACCCTCTGTGAAGTCTACGGTGTCAGCAAGCTGCCAGGTCCAGATGATCGCTAATAACTGAAATGCTACTGATGTGGTGAGAAGAATTCCCAGATATACCCGTCCTGCTTTTCGGGCCTCATCAGTCTGGTGATGTGTTACAAGCGGAAAAGTGCAAAGTGTTAGGACTTCATAGAACGCAAAAAGCGTGAAGAGATTTGCACTGAATGCGACACCCAATGCCCCAGCAATCGCAATCGCGAAGAAGAAAAAGAACCTCGTCTGGTTCTTCTCATGGTGTCCACGCATGTACCCGATCGCGTAGAGCGTAGTGACGATCCAAAGGAAGGACGCTACTAGTGCAAAGAGTAGCCCAAGCGGCTCGACTTCGAATGCTAGCTGTACACCAGGTACGATCTCGAGTAGCTCTAGCCTTGGGCGTGCACCCTCCCGAACGTGATGGAGCAGTCCCCAAACGTGCCAAAAGGTCAAACCGCCAGTAAGGAGTGTAGCTGTCTCTCGAACGTTAGGTCGGCTACCAAAGATTAGAACAAGAAAGGCCCCTAACACAGGGAGAAGTAGACAGACACCCACTACGAGGTTGATGTCAATCACGACAAGACTCCCAGTAGCATCTCTGCAGCACGTGTAGCTACACCCACACTGTCGCTGGCATTGATGCCAAAGTAGAGATTACCGAGGACTAATACCCAGGTCGGCGCCAATAAACTGAGAGGTGCTTCAGAGATTCCGAGTTCAGGATCAGCCTCACGGAAGTACGCGACTTCGACGACCTTCCAGACATACATCAGGGCAAGTAGCGAGCCAAGGAGCACCACTCCTGCTACCGGCCACATTCCTTGCTCAAGCGCAGCTTGAACCAGATACCACTTACTGACAAAACCGACAGTAAGCGGGACACCTATCAAGCTCAGTCCTCCCACTACAAACGCTGCCATAGTCCAAGGCATGGCACGACCGAGTCCATTCATCCGTTCCAATCGAACCGATCCGACTCGATACATTACACAGCCCATCGACATGAACAGTGCTCCCTTCATGAGAGCGTGGTTGAATAGATGCAGGATCCCTGCGGTCAACCCCAGCACAGACGCAAAGCTTATCCCGAGCACCATATATCCGATCTGCGCAACGCTCGAGTACGCCAATAGGCGTTTGACATTCTCCTGGTAAATAGCAACCAGGGACATAGCTACGATCGCAATCAAGGCCAGTGGCATCAGGATTCGATCTAACTGCATGACGTCGAACGAGAATGTCGCGCCGAAAATTGTGAAGAAGAACCTAAGTAAGAGATATACCGCGACTTTGGTAGCAGTAGATGCAATGAATGCTGTTACAGCTGAGGGCGCGTACGTATACGCATTCGGTAGCCACATGTGAAGCGGAAATAGCGCTAACTTCAGCGTAATCCCGATGGTTAGGAATGTGAATGCGACTGGGATCGTCCTCGAGCTGGCAACCTCAGGGAGGCGATCCGCTAGATCGGCCATATTGAGCGTGCCCGTCATGACGTACATGAGGCCGATGCCGATGACTATGAACGTTGCTCCCACACTACCCATGATCAGGTATTGGAAGGACGCTGTAAGTGCCCGGCGATCATTACCAAGTGCAATTAAGGCATACGCTGAGAGAGAAGAGATCTCTAGGAAGACGAAGACGTTGAACACATCACCCGTCACAGCGATTCCGAGTAGACCTGTGAGACAAAGGATGAATGCGGCGTAAAAGAGCGGAATCCTATCCTCAGTAATTTCTTGCTCAACGCTAGCTCGCGCGTAAGGCGTAACCAGCGCGCCAATCAAAGCAACAATAACAACGACCCAAGCGTTTGCCGCATCCACGACATACTCGATCCCGTAGGGCGCCGTCCAACCTCCTAGTTCATAGTGAATCGCTCCGGAAGCCATAGTTTGTGAAAGCAATTCGAGTGCGGCATAGAGAGCCCACAATGTGGCTGCAACTGCAACAGCCCAGGAAAGACGGGGACGATTCAGTAGCGCAGCGATCGGGGCTGCAACCAGAGGAACGACGACAAGTAAGACAGGAAGATGGTAGGTCATAGGCTCTCGTCCTGGATCTCATCCTCTTCTATCGTGCCGAACGCTTCCTTGATGCGGATCACAAGGCTGAGACCAACCGCGCTCGTCGCGACGCCTACCACAATCGCGGTAAGTATCAATACGTGAGGAATCGGATTCGAGTAGATGACATCTCCACCACCTCCGACGAAAATTGGAGCGGTGCCTCCCGCAATTTTCCCCATCGTGATGTAGAGAATGAAGACTGACGTCTGAAAAATATTCAGACCAATAATCTTCTTAACCAGGTTACCACGGGCTATGAGCGTGTAAAATCCTACCATCATCAAGAAAATGACCGCCCAATAATTAAACAGTCCCAGAGCAATCAAGTGTCGACTCTCCCGCGTCCAGCAAACGCATAGAATACCGCAACCATCACACCAAATACGGTGATCAGAACACCGAGCTCCACGAGTAAGATGCCATAGTGCTGACCGTGTTCAGGGTCGTGTGCGAGAACCCCATAGTTTAGAAATTCCCCACCCAAGGCCATCGTCACATAGCCGACCCCCGCAAAGAGGAGTACTCCGAGAGCAGAGCAGATATAGACCGCTTGGGGAGGAAGGACTTTCTTAACATTTTCCAGACCATAGATAAGCGCGTATAGCACGAACCCCGCAGCGAAAATCACACCCGCTTGGAAACCACCGCCCGGACCATAGTCTCCATGGAACTGGACATAGAGCGCGAACACCAGGATGAAGGGGATAAGTATTTTCGCACCCACCCTTAGGATCACACGATCATCCATTGGTGTCCCCCAACGTCTTTTCTTCAGGCGAAACCTGAAGAGTATCCTCTTGAGCTTCTTTTACTTCTTCTTCGGACACAGGCTTTTCGCTGTCTGTGCCGGTAATTCGTTGACCATTTGAGACTATCCGACGGGGTCGAGGTCCAAGAGATAGCAGGAGTAGCACACCGACCAAGGCGGCGAAAATCACCGTTGTTTCACCCATCGTGTCATAACCCCGATATGATGCCAAGACAGAGGTAACAACGTTCGGTATTCCGATTTCGTGTTCTGATTCTTCGAGGTAATGAGGAGCTACGTGGTGGTGTGCTGGGTTTGAAGCATCCCCGAACGGAGGAATATCCAGAGTACCATAGACAAGAACTGCACCGGTTAGGATAACGACGAAGAGAGGTAGGATTGGCCTGTGCTGTGGCTGGTGCTCACTGTGCCCAACCAGAGCGAGTGTTCCAAGCATAAGAATCGTGGAAATTCCTGCGCCCACAGCCGCTTCAGTGAACGCAACATCAACGGCATCCATGACCACGAACAACCCAGCTGACAAAAGACTATATATGCCCGCCATCATTACGGCAGCAAAAAGATTCTTCTGGCGAAGTATGCTAAATGCAGTAATCCCGAGCAGTAACAGCAACGCGATATCTACAAATTCAACCATCAGGAGTTCTGTCCGCCATTCAGAGAATTAAACTCTCCAGCACGATCCGCTGGTACTGTGTAGGGTTCGACTCCACCCGACATTGCAGCACTCGCCAGGGCATGGGTACTGATTGGGCTCGTGAAGAGAAGAAAGGCATAAATCAGTATCAAACGAACCAGAACGAGCGTGAGGCCAGCCTGGAAGCACATCCCTAGAAGTAGTAGTCCAGCACCCATCGTGTCCGTCATACCCGCGGCGTGGAGGCGCGTGTACACATCCGGCATCCGCACGACTCCAATCGTTCCAACGATCATAAAAAAGAGCCCACCGAGAATCGACATCCAGCTGAGCACTTCGAGAATGAGAGCAGTCATTCTGAACCCGCTTCAGGAGGTCGTGTCCATCCCAGATCGCGGTACTCGAAAAACTTCAGTACAGCGATTGTTCCTATAAAATTGATAAGAGCATACACGATCGCGAGATCGAGAAATTCTGGACGCTCAGTCAAGAAACCCAGAACTGAAATCAGCAGTACAGTCTTTGTCCCAAAAGTATTCACAGCGAGTACCCGATCATAAACCGTGGGTCCCATAAGTGCGCGTGTCATCGCGAGGGACATACTCGCTAGTACACCGACGGTCGCTGCGATAAACACTAAAGGATTCCCCCCGAGCCACTTTCGACCCAACTCACTCGGTGATCCATTTCATCCTCTTCACGCCCATCTATGTCCTTAAGCGTGAGAGCATGGATCTCAAGGTCCTGGCCTTGAATACTAGTCGTGATCGTCCCAGGCGTCAGTGTGATCGAATTGGCATAAATCGTCTTACCTAGGTCTGACTTTTGACTTGCCCTGAAATGAGTTACAACCGGGCTAATCGGGAGTTTTGGATTGAGGATAACACGAGCCACATTCACGTTCGCGATGAAGATTTCCTTCATCAACCATGGGAAGTACACCCAAAAACGACCACCAAGCTGTAGCGGCACGCCTTCATGGTCGACCAAATCCATTCGCATTGCTAAGTAGACAACGAGCCCACATGAACCCAAGCCAAGCCCATTAAGCAGGTTGGTATAATGGCCCGACAGCAGTAGCCAGAAGATGAAGAGAATCGCGCCTAGTCCGAGGGCTCGGAGCACGGTCACTCCCTGGCAAGTTTAGGTGGCTGCCGAAGAAGTCTATGGGCCTTCCCCAGCAAAAAATGATCGCCGAATCTACCAGTTAGACTGGGCGCCGTCCACAATTTTCTGAACTAGTAATTCGATGGCTTCTATACGTCCGATTTCTTCCGTTTCACTAGCCTCTAAAAACTCTCCCTGAGCAACAACGCTGGAGGACTCCCACAAGATCACATTTTCTACAAGATCAACGATCTCGACTGAAACCACGATGTTTACTTGGCGCTGTAAAACTTCGGCTGGCTGTCCTTGGGTAGCCGCACGATAGTTGGGTGCCCGAACTTCATAACTCCTTATGGATCCTCGCACGACAGCATCGGCGAGCTCTTCCCCTGCGGTTCTGATCCCGAGAGCTCCAGGGAGATTCCTCACCAGTTGATCATAGAGCTCTCCAGACAATTCAAAGCGATTGGTTTCATTGTCGAACGGCAGGACAGCAATCGTCCGTACATGGGGGGGCGGGAAGGAACCTGCCTGGAACGAATAGTTACACGCTAACATCGTGACCACTAAGAATAGAAAGCTAAGTGCCTTCAGTTGATGCTTCATGGTGCCCTCGGATCCCAGATGTCCGCTGGGTAGGCATCAACCTGATCCAGTTGCTGTCTGGTAATCTTTAGTTCACGAAAGTCTGTAAGATTCCGATACGTAGCCCGTGCAGGATATCGAGTCTCCCCATCTCGCTCGACTTCAACCCATTGGACCACGTCCCCATCTGATAACATTTCAAGCTTCCTAAGAACTCCATCTTCCATAGAGTAATGGAGTTCCCTTTCATCCAGGTAGCGATATCGCAGCCGAACCAGACCGTTGTCCAAACGATCTCCTCCTAGCAATTCAGTGCCTGATTCCGGTCGAAATACTCCGAGTGTACCCCACATGAGGTCCGGAGGCGGCAGGATATCGTCTGGAGCTCCTGCGGGAATTATGAGTTCTCCGTCGACGAGGGCTGCTTTAATTACCAACTCGCCGTTATCCAAGAAGAGGTCAAGGCGCGCCCTGTAAGGTGGTGCCACACGGGCCACACCTCTGCCCTTTACCCCCACACCTGCGTCATTTAATTCCCAGACAAAAAGAATCCGGATCGGACTTTCTAGTCCTGTTTGATCTTGTAGGACTGACGCCGCGCCCAGCGCATCTGGCACTGGAGCGACCACTGCCGCTTGCCTGGGCATGCACCCTGTACCAACCACAACTCCGGCAACGATAATCGCCCGGAAAAAGAATGATGATTGCTCAAGCTGTAGGGTGACCATGGGCTAAGCTAGCTTCGGGTGGATTATGCTCCTACCCCTTCCAGGTCCTAGCTGTTCAAGAGTAAGTTCGCGGGTGCCCCGAATACATCCTACACAAACAGTTCTCGTCACCTCTGACGTTCACCTTGGTGCCATTTCGTCCGAACAAGAGAAGGCCTTCAGAACATGGCTGAGGCAAGCTGCAGGGGTCGCATCTCAAATCGTACTCAATGGCGACCTCTTCGATTTCTGGTTTGAGTACCAATGGGGTAACACGCGAGGGCATGACGCCACTCTCCTCCAACTTCGGGAGATCGTGGACACCGGTGTTCCAATCACACTGATGGGAGGCAACCACGATTGGTGGGGCGGCAAGTACTTACGAGAGGAAATAGGACTCGATTTTCATCAAGACCCCTTCATTACTAGGCTCGCCGGACTCAACACCCTCTTAGCTCATGGAGACGGTCTTGGTGCAGGAGATCTTAGTTACAGGGTCGCGAGATTGCTCCTGCGTGGATCAGTTACGCGCTGGGCATTCGGTATGTTGCCACCTGCCTTAGGTGACCTTATCGCCAAAAAAGTCTCGCACACTGAAGATCGGAGGCGAGCTCCAGGTGGTACAGAACTCGAACGCGCGGCTGCCCTAGAAGCCTGGGCCGTTAAAGAGCTTAAGGATCGACCAGACCTCGATTTGCTTCTTCTCGGGCATACGCATGTACCCAAGATTATCGACGTCGGTGGTCGGCAGTGGTACATAAATACCGGTGACTGGGTATATCACCGTTCGTTCGCACTACTCCGTGAGGGTGAGATCCCGAGGCTTATCGAGTGGACAGGTTCAATACCATGAGGGAGGGCCTACTCAGCAAGCAATCGAACACCTTGTTGCTCTTTATGCTGGCCGTGATCGTGATGGCTGGAGCAGCTGACCGAATCGAGGCTCAGCAAGTCACTTTAGGGGATGGAAATATTGTAGCAGACTCAACTGTCTCATCTCTCCTACCGATTGCTGCTTCAGTAACTCCCGGTGGTGCATTTCTTCGGGCTGTTCTCGTTCCTGGCTGGGGCCACGTATCGATTGGAGCTAATGCACGAGCAGGGGTTTATTTCGCTATAGAGAGTGCTGTGGCTTACGGGATCATCCGAACTCGTAGACGAATCTCAGAGGTAACGTCTCGCACGGACTTCAGGGAAACTCTATTACACGAAGAGCTTGTGACCCAGGGCATCACTGACCCGAATCAAATCGAGAGCGCACTCGAGTCTGACGCCACACTTGCCGACCTAAAAAGCCTTGGTGAGTCAAGAAGTGACCAACAAGAGGATCTCGTTGCTTTTGGGCTTTTTCTCCTGTTCCTAAGTGGAGCTGATGCGTTTGTCTCAGCACATCTCAAAGACTTCCCTGACCCAATAGCGATAGAGGGTGGACCCACCAATGATGGCCGCCTAGAGATTGGACTGAGGCTTCGACTACCTAACTAAAGCGGCGTACTGAACGCCGTGGCGGGGACGTGTGGGAATCGAACCCACCTACCCGGGTTCTAGCCGGGCCGCACGGTGTTGAAGACCGCCGGAGACACCAGTCCCCCTCCGCCCCCTCTGCTCTCCTCGGCTATTCTAGCTACGAGAGTTCTAATAGGCCCAGACGATAGGAAGACAAGACCCGCTCGCCAAGTAGGCACAGGTGCCCAGATAACCCTGGGCTAGAGATTCTCTTTCCAAGCTTCCATTAGCTGGTCGAACTCCCGCACAAGTTCACGACGGTATTCCGCGAGTCGGTCTTGGCCACTCGGATATCGGAGTGTTCGTAAAAACACAAGGACGTCCTGACGCACCTGCATCTGTCGGTCATGCCACGCAACTAGTGCAAGACCAGATAGAGGAAGTACGGCAGCCACAAGCAGCGATAATTGCAACCCGGCGAATACATAAGCCACTAGGCATGAAATTATCCACCAGATTGGAAAAGCCATCATAGAAATCACGAACTTGTACGTTGCAATCTGGTCTTTTTTCAAGCTAAAACGAGGAGATATATACCGAGTGAGAATGAACGGGATCAGCCAAGCAAGAGCACCCACGAAAGCTAGAGGAAACACCACGAGCAACATAAACAACTGCCGGAGAGAATAGCGGACCACCCTCCAAAATTTATATCTAGGAGGTACATCTCCCTCGCTCGCACCGAAAAGTGTCAGTAGACGAAGATACCGACGTATTAATTCTTTGAGGTTCTCTAAACGCTCAGGGTCCGCGGTCCTTAGCCAGTGAACACCCTCAGCGAACACTTGCATCCTGGGCAAACGATCCCCGATCCCATCTCGTTCTCGGTAACCAACAAGCCTTTTGGCTCTAGCGTAGAGTCTATCTGCTACCTCTACGAGTTCGAGTTCTTCATGTTCTTCAACATTTAATGTGACTGCTTCAAGATTTTCTTGGATCTTATCTGTAAGAATCCTGCTAGCTCTTCGTTCATCCTTCTCATATTCCTTGCGAAGGTCGTCAATAGGAAACGCCGGGCCAAACGTTGCCACAACCCGACCACGGAAAAGATCCTTCTGCACATAGGTCAGGCCGACAGGTTGAACGTGGAGATCAAGCTCCCAATCACTCAGGGCTTCAGCTAGCAGGGCAATTCTTGCGGCTCCGGTACGGATTGGTGTTAAGGATGGCTCTGAATGACTTTGCCCTTCCGGATAAATTTGGACCGCAGAGCCCGCATGGAGTGCACCAATAGCCGCATCGAAAGTTCGATCATTTAAATGCATCAGCTTCGGATCATCTTGCTTCCGATAGACTGGTAGTCCCCCGAGTGCTCGCAGTGTAGTACCGACAATGAGCTGATCGAAAAGAGGGGCCTTTGCAAGTGGTCTCGATGGTCGACCAGCCGTCTGGAACACAATGAGCGGATCGATAAGCGCATTAGGATGATTCGCTGTGATCAACACTGGACCATCAGGCAACACCGGGCCGCGTCGCTCTACATCATAAAAAATCGATATAGCCCATCCAACAAGTTTTGTAATGATTCTGGCGACCACGTTCGAACGTTCCCCTCCTGATTGATCCTACGAGTACGTCGTCCCGCTAAGATGTCGCTTCTAGTTCAAGTGCGGAAACCCCTAAAGTGATGACCTTACCATTCAATCATCAGCCCTAGACCCGCCTGAAGAGGCCTCAGGACCTAGGTGGTCATTTGATTTGAGTCAAACAACCTGTGCTACCAATGGATCAGTCCCCAGATGGCGCGCACGATCGGCGACAGGAAGAAACTAGGCTGTGGTCCGTCTGGCCCTGGTGTCGGATTGCTACCTCCACCCTCAAAACCCAGTGCAGTCAACGCAAACGCTGTTGCTGCACCTCCGATTGCCAGTCCCAGAATTATACTTCGACTTGTAGAAAAAATACGCTCATCTAAGCCAGTGATCCCGCTGGCTGCGATTCTCAGCGTATCAAGCCGTGTAACCTCCCTGAATGCTCCATACTCCTGACGATTCATGACCTCAACTTCAACTGTGTCCCCGAACTCTATAAGGGTTCCTTCAATGGATACGGTTTCAGGAGCCTGATTCGGCCCCTGAACCGCACTCGTCAATGGGACCTTCACTCGCACTGTTGTGCCCGGCGTTGGCTGTTGTACAGGCATATAGGTGTGGCAACCCATAAACAGCAGTGTACTGGCTATCAGCATGCCTCTATGGAATCGATCCAGCACCTTACTCATATGATGATCTCAACTGACCGGGTTACGGGTTGATTGAACACATAGACGTATCGCCAGGGATTTATACGGAAGATGTCCCCAGACTCGTCGACTTGCTTGCGAGTATCTACATCGATTCTCACTGAAACATTCATCGTATCAGCAGATAGAGGCGTGGCTTCGAGCAGGAACTGCTTGTACCGGGAGATCGAGATCACAGTATCAACGGGTAGGGCGACCACAACCGTATCAGATCGGAAGACCTTCACCTCAGTCATTCCAACCTCGTTGACACCGGCAATGAATTCCGTCGAGATCATGAGTTGAACCGAAGCCCCAGGATCACCACTCATCTTCAAAAAGAGATTCTCAGGCGATCGGTCTTCAAAAATTTCGCAGGCCGTGCTAGTAACCAATACTAGCAACAGAATCGGAATCAGATGTGTTTTTCGCATGATGCGAAAGATGGAGGATTGGGGGGGAAAAAGGGAGGCGCACCCACACATAATGTGCGGGTGCGCCCCATGACGCTCAGCTCTCCCTTAGTAGAGAGTGCTCAACCGCCGCAACCCTGGCCGTTCAAGTGACAGTTGGCCCGGATTTCGATAATCGTAATCGGTAGCATCTCGCCCGGCGTCGAAATCGCGTCAGACTGAGCTTCCCATTTTGGATCAGTGAGGCCAAACCGGTACATATCGGCAAGCCTTAGACCCATGATCATCGTGTTCGCGCGACGTGTGTGTTGCAACATGTCATTGTTCGAAATCTGACCAGAAAATGCGGTCAGACCGTCCATCGCACGGATATGGTTAATGTGCGTCGTGAACGTGGCGGCATCACCACCCGCTAAAGCATTCTCAGCGAGGATGAGATGCATGAGCCGCGTGGATGAGATCGTAAGAGGCGAATACGGCCCACAGTTACCGTCAGCCGCTCCACATCCCCAGCTCTTCATCCTCTTCGTCACAGCAGGATCCACGATATTATCGATCGGATCCATCATCGCGACACCAGTTCTGTTGTTATTGGCATCGAGCGTGACCAATTGGGTGGAATACTGGTTTTCCTTACGGTCGTTGATCCATCCCCCCATGCTGTTCGTCTGCGAGCCCGACGAGTAAACCAGGTCGTACTCAATGTCCGCACTGTTCCCACCGGCGGCCGTAAGCACGGCATTTGCGTCAGCTGCTGCCGCGGAGGCATTAACTGTCGTAAATGTACCTGATGCGGTCGGGTTGATTACGTCCCAAATCGCGCGGGACTGATGCGCACGGGCACGCATGGCCTTCGCTGCAACAGCCCGGTCTGCATTACCAAGCGACTCGTAGCTGGTGATGGCTTTATCGAGATAGCCTATACCAGTATTGAGCACCGAAGACATGTTCCCTGGCCCGACAGGTGCGCCGGACTCGGTCTTATCCGAGAACGCAAAGTCTTCCATAACCTCACCGATGACCGTGTACATGATCCCGGCAAAGTGGTGGGCTCTAGCTAGGTCGTATGCAAAGCTTGGATCGTCGGCAACATGGCCCTGCAGGATCTTGATGGCCTGGTCAGCCATCCAGCGACCACGTCCAACACTCGGGAACGCTCCATCACTAAACTCGTTCTCCGGGTTACCGATGAATCCCTGATCCAATGCTAGCCATGCATCACGTGATCCAATCCAATAGACCTCGTCTGATGTGACGAGATACGGCTGCCAGATTTGTGAAATCGCTGACGACACAAGCGACAGCGAGCCGTTGACGACAGCCGAAGCCGCCGCTGCCTGGGAAATGGATTCCTCAACCAGGTTATTTGGGTTATTCACGTCTAGTAGGTCACCGCAACCCGATAGTGTGAGTGCGGTTACCACTGTTAAGACGGAAGCTTTTATTCTGTTTTTCATTTCTCTAGCCTCCCGTTAGAACGTGACCCGAGTGGACAAGGTAAACCGCCGTGGAATCGGCAGTCCCCAGCCCTCGGTCGCGTCAAGGAAGTTACAGTTCAAGCCACCGTTACAGCGGCCAGTCACGTTGCCCTCAGGGTCCATACCCGGATAGTTACCAGGCATGTACAGGTATGAGTTCCTGGCCCCAAGGTTGATCGTCGCAGTCGATAGACCCCAACCACTGACGATATCAGCCGGCACCCGATATGTGAGTGAGAGCTCACGTAGGCGGATGAAGCTGGCCTCATAAATTGCGTTCATACCACTCATCGGAGCCAGTGACTCTACTTGCGTCGCCCACTCGATGGCAGCATCTAGCCGGTCTTGGGCCGATGTTGCCGGGTTGAGCATTGTAGCCCACAAGCGAGCCGACTGTGGCGTGTTACGACCGATGAAGGAATTCGAGCGTCTGAACTGGCCAGACAGGTCTTGGGCGTAGTAACCAAGTTTGTACTCCGCTAGTGCTGCGAACTCGAAGTTTCCTGCAAACGCTACATTGAAGCCAAACGAGCCAGCCCAATCAGGTGCTGGCTTGCCAAGATACGTCTCAAGCAGTCCCGCCCCACAATTGTGAGATACGAACTGACCATTCGGCGAATCAAAATCAGAGTTACCGATCGCGAGCGGCTTGAAGCTGCTCGGATCACGTGGGACACCGAAATATTCTAGTGCCGCCGCCTGAGACGGCTCTGTGCATGTACCGTCGATGTTCAACGGAATCGCTACATCGGCAGTCTTCGCTCCGAAGAACGATGCAGGAGCATAGCCCTGCAAGATGTAGTTCCTATAACGAGGATAGGTGTTACCGGTCTTGAGCGGCGGTGCGCCACCCATGTCGGATACCTTCTCGGTAAGGTATGCACCATTGGCAAATACATTCAGACTCACGGACTCAGTCTGAATGAGCGAGCCTCGCAGATTCAACTCCATACCCCAGGCGTCCAATGACCCGATGTTCGAGAGCTGTGTCTGTGTGAATCCACCTGTGACAGGATAACGGCGAGCCACTAGGGCATCAGCCACATTCCGCGTCCAGTAGGTCGCATCTAATGACCATGTATCGTCGAAAAATCCGACCTCAGTCCCGAACTCCCATTCAGTTGAGACTTCAGGCTTCAGTCCTGCATTACCAAGGTTTGACGGCTGGACACCTGGTCCTTCCTCGGAAGGCTGAGGTGAGAACGTGGTGAATTTGTCGAACGCGCCAGGCTGTAGGCCAGACTGCCCGACTGCACCACGAAGACGGAACGTGGAGATAAGATCACTGTTCCATTCCAGTCCTTGGCTCGGAATCACTGAGAGTGAAGCCTTCGGATAGAAAGCTGTGCTGAACTCTGAACCGAAAGCCGAGTTCGCATCCCAGCGACCACCCACTGTGGCAAAGACCCAGTCATTCCAACCGATTTGGTCCTGGATGTATCCACCAATCTGTACCACCCGCACCCAAGACTCAAACGAGCCTTCGTTCGCGAGCGCAGACAGTGTCTCAAGCCCCGGACCTGGGAAATCACGCCCGCTACCACCAGCATACTGATTCTGGCGCAAGAAGCCCTGGCCACCAAAGAGAAGGGTGTTTTCGAACGTCATGTCGCCCACATCCATGTTATTGATGTAGGAACCCTTCAGGTCCGTCGTAATCTCACGGCTACGGTGTTCCTGGACATTACGAGATCCGTCGGGTGTCGAGCCACTGAATCCGTCCACATTCCACTTATAAGGACGGAAGTTGAACGTGTCATCGGAAGTGAAGTCCACACCGAACACACCGTCTAAGCGGAATCCGTCCATCGGTGTGTATCCCATATTCATCGAACCAGCAAAGTGACTCGAATTCGCAACGTTCAACTGGTACATGTTCTCGCGCGTAGTCGCGAAGGCCGGGTTGCCGTAAAGGTTGTTAGCTGAGGCCTTATGCAACTGCGACATCAGAGCTGAGCTGAACACGCCGTAAATGTTGTTCGAGTTATCAGGCGTGTGATGCTCCATGTCCGAGTACAGAGTCGAGACACCAATACGGACCTTATCACTCGGGATGATCGTGAAGTTCGAATTGAGCGATACTCGGCGGTTTGTGTCGACTTCAGGCTCAATTCCCGGCACCGGCTCAAAATTCTGAGCCGCGTCGTAACCGCCATCCTCGTCGGCAAAACGCCCTGAGACATAGTACTGGAACGCTTCAGATCCACCTGACGCTGAAGCCGAATAAGTCTGGGCGAAACCAGTCTCAAGCATCGTTGGGACCAAAGGCTCTTCAATTACTTCATAGAGCCCAACGCTTTTACCCCAACGAGAAGAAATCATCGCCTGTTCATCAGCATTGCGTGCGAACCCAGCAATGTTGTTGATCCGGTTCGTCGGGACCTGGATACCAGTGAAATCTGCCTGAGCAGTGAAGCGCGGTGCTCCTGCGCGTCCACGCTTAGTGAAGATCTGGATCACGCCGTTGGATGCCTCGGTGCCATAAAGCGTGGCCGCCGCCGCACCCTTTAGTATTTCTACCCGCTCAATTGATTCGGGTGGGATGTCATCGAGTCGAGAGGGATTACCCTGGCCATTAAAGTTCTGAACGGCAGAGCGATCCACCCGGATCCCGTCTACGTACACGATTGGCTCGTTTAACTGGGATAGCGACGAAGATCCACGAATCCGGATGCGCGCGCCCTCACCGGTGAAGCCAGATGAAGGTAGAGCAACTACACCAGGTTCGCGTCCTGCGATCAACTGCGAGAAGTCCGCAATCGGAGCATTCTCGAGTGTCTGAACATCAAGCGTTGCGATCGTGTTTCCGAGCTTACGCTTCTCAGTCGCGATTCCAGCACCGGTGACCACGATCTCGTCTAGAGTGATCGCAGTCTGTGAGAGACCGATGTCAACCTGAACCGACTGACCGGCCCCTACCGTGACTGTTTGTTCACCAGAGCGATAGCCGACCAGTTCAGCGGACAGCGTATGCTCGCCTGCTGGTACGTTTAGAAGCAAGAAACGGCCGGCTGCATTCGTTAAAGCACCGATACCGGTACCTGGAATGTAGACCTGCGCCGCCTCAAGTGGACGCTGTGACGCAGCGTCCGTCACCGTACCAACGAGCGTGCCCGATGTTTGGGCAGCAACATGGTTCGGTGTCCATCCGATCGCGAGAGCGAGGGCGAGTGATACTGCCCCTGTTAACACGGCGGATGGGAGACGTTTTGACGTAGTAGACGTCATACTTGCCCTCCCGAATGGAGATTGGACTTTATAAAACATACTGGGTGTTAAGAAAGTCATTTCTTTGCTTAACTTATGCTAGCTAACGAAAAACAAGATCTATCCTGCTTTTCATCAGATTATCCAGCACGCGCAATGATACCTACTTGTCACTTAGTGAGCAACGATTTCTGGTGGTATACGATTTGGCAGTGTCCTTAGAGAAACAACGGTACCTTTCGTAATATCTAGGTGATTAATCGAGCAATGCACTCGATTTCAACATTGCAGAACTTAGGTAAAGCAGCTGCCTGTACTGCCGCTCGTGCAGGCCGATGTTCGCCAAAGTGTTGTTCATAGACCTTATTCATCGCTGCAAAATCATTCATATCAGCCAAGAATACTGTGGTTTTGACGACATGCTGAAGTGAGGATCCTGCTGCCTGGAGTACCTCGGAAAGATTGCTCAAGGCTCGATCTGTCTGCTCGTCTATAGTTCCCCCTACTAGTTCCATAGTATCAGGATCAAGCGGTATCTGGCCTGAGCAAAAGACCCAACCATCTGCTACGATTGCTTGTGAATAGGGGCCAATTGCCGCAGGTGCGTGATCAGTATGGATCGGTACCAAGTCGCTCATTTATATCTGACTCCTGTAAGTGGTCCTATAGAACATTATCTAATTCTAATGTGTGTTAAGCAGACTCTTCTCATCCCAGAGGCTGCGTCCCTTTGCTTCAAGATTCAACATCACATGTGCGTTCCCATCCTGGGCCAAGAGTGAGTCCTGCAAGTTCACTGACACGCACACATGGTTTGGGATAATGCGCACCTGATCCCCAATTGTCGGTTCCCAATCAGTTCGTGACAGATCGAGAACTCCATGTTCTTCGTTTAGAGCCTTTAC
>CAWVZF010000029.1:0-24958 GCA_963934665.1 uncultured bacterium
TCCTCTGCTTCAGCCTCAGGAGCTTCGTCTTCTTCCGACGACTCCTCTGCTTCAGAAGAATCTTCTATATCAGAAGAGGTCTTTTTTTCGTGCTTCTTCTTTAGTTCCCCATAACCGACTGGTTCATCTTCAGGCCCACTCTCAGCCTCTGCTTTTTCCGCCTCCAAGGCGGCGGCTGCAACCCGAGCTTCCTCAATTTCTTCTGGGGCCTTCTTGTCCGGAGTTTCCGTGATTTCAAGTTCAATCTTCCGATCAGCCGCGTCTGAGGCTGTTACCCGGAGGCTCACCGAGTCATCTGGGAAGTAGTATTCGTCAAGAGTTTCATCTTCATCTATGCCAGCATTACTCAGTGACACGAACCCTTCGACATCATCGCCAAGATCAACCGACATACCGGCCTCTTCTACCCGAACCACTACTCCGGATGCTTCAGCGTTAGGTGTGAAACGTTCAACGAGACTTGGCCATGGATCATCGGTGAGTTGCTTTAATCCGAGTGAAATCCTCTTGTTTTCAGGATCAACATCAAGAACCATTACATCGATTTTCGCACCTTTTTCTACGATCTCAGAAGGATGTTGAACTCTTTTGGTCCAACTCATATCTGATACATGGATAAGTCCATCGATCCCAGTTTCGATCTCCACAAACGCTCCGAACGAAGTCAGGTTTCTTACCGTTCCACTTAGTGTCGTTCCGGTAGGATATTTGGAAGGTAGTGCTAGCCAGGGATCTTCTTCAATCTGCTTCATTCCCAAAGAAATCTTCTCATCCTCTGGATCAACCCGAAGGACCACTGCTTCGATCTCTTCATTGATTTCAACTACCTTCGAGGGGTGTCGTATATTTCTAGTCCATGACATCTCCGAGATATGCACCAGCCCTTCTACCCCTCGCTCAAGCTCAATGAAGGCACCGTAATTCGTTATAGACACCACTTTTCCATGCACACGAGCACCGACGGGGTATTTCGTCCCTATGCCCGTCCATGGATAGGGAAGTAATTGCTTAAGCCCGAGTGAAATGCGCTCTCGGTCCCAATCGATATCTAGGACTTTTACATCGATAGCTTTTCCGATATCGACGACCTCGGACGGATGTCCAACACGGCCCCACGACATGTCGGTGATATGGAGAAGCCCGTCGAGTCCGCCAAGATCAATGAATGCCCCGAAATCAGTAATGTTCTTGACTTGTCCCTCTCGGACCTGACCGATAAGGAGTTCCTTGACCAGTGTCTCTCGTTTTTTCTCGCGCTCACCCTCAAGTATCACTCTCCGTGAAACTACGATATTTCGACGACGCTTATTCAGTTTTATAATCTTGAATTTATAGATCTCTCCTATGAGATCCTCGATATTCGGAACCCTCCGCAGGGCAATCTGTGATCCTGGAAGGAATGCATCCACTCCCATGAGATCCACAGTCACACCACCCTTGATCTTTCGCACTAAAGTTCCCTTGACGGGTCGATCTTCGTCATGTGCTTCTCGGATCTTTTCCCAGACCCTTAAGAAATCAGCCTTCTTCTTCGACAAGACGACAGCACCATCGTCATCTTCAAGACTTTCGAGTAAGACCTCAACATCTTCCCCTTCAACTGGAAGATCTTTGAATTCATCAAGAGTAACTGCCCCTTCGCTCTTAAAGCCGAACTCTAAAATCACCACCGCATCGGTCACTTTGAGAACAACGGCCTTAACGATTGCTCCTTCTTTGAATTCTTGGAAATCTGCGCTGAAGTGAGAAAGGAGAGTCTCAAAATCTTCTTTTGAAGTAGAGAGTTGCTCTTCTCCGTATGGATCGTTGAAGAGTTCCGGTGAAATCCCATCAATAGGCTCGTGGACAGCACTCGTAACCTGTGCTTCTTGGGCGGATAGCGTTGTGACCTCGCCAGTCATAGCGTCGACCACTGTCTCCTCACCAGGGCCTAGGTCGTCGTCAGCCGAATCGTGCGCTTCCGCTTCCAGACTCTGTGGGTTCGAGTCGTTTTCAGGCTCTAGGATATCACTCATTACAACTCCAATCGCTGCCCGAACGGATGCAAGAGCAACGGAACCGGTGCTTGGAGGACAAGCCCGGGTTGAAGGGTTATCAGTATGTGGAAAGCTAGATTCTGGCTACAACAGGGTCAACTGATGGGCGAGATCTACAATAGCCTGTACCTGTTCCTCAAACGCCAATCCCGTCGTATCGAGTTCGATAGCATCTTCTGGTTTCTTGAGTGGAGAAATTGCGCGCTGGCTATCCGACTGATCCCGCGTATCAAGGGCCTTTGCTTGTTGAGCAAGCACAAGATCATCAGGGGAATCCTCTCCTGCTTCTCTTAAGCGTCGGATCGCCCGCTCCTCCAAGTCAGCAATCAAGTAGATCTTAAGCTCAGCATGAGGGAAAATCACGGTCCCCATATCTCGGCCGTCCGCAACTAACTGTCCATCTTCCCCAGCTTTTCTTTGTAATTCCAAGATACTTTGTCGGGAGGCCGGTAAGCTGGCCAGAAAGGAAACGCGATCCGTAACCTCAGGAGTGCGAAGTTCGCGGTCTACCGGCTTACCTTCTATGAGGACCTGGAACCCATGTTCAATTCTTTTTAGGTCGATATCTAGGTTGGTAAATTCTTGCTCACTAAGGCTTTCCCAATCCATATCTTCCAGACCAGATCTAAGAAGCCCGAAGGTTAATGCTCGGTATAGCGCTCCTGAATCCAGGTGAAGAAAGCCCAATCTCGTGGCTACAGCCTTAGCCGTAGTCGATTTTCCTGACCCGGCGGGACCATCCAGGGTGATAATCGGTCCTTTCCGTCTGGAATTAGCTATCATACTCAAGCGGCTTGGGTGAGTTTATCCAAAAGTTCCCAGAATCCTGGAAAGCTGATATTTGAGAGTGTTGGGTCATCAATCTCAATATGAGATCCATTCAGCTTTGCGAGTACACCGAATGCCATAGCGATCCGATGATCTCCGAACGCCATGATTCGTCCCTGCAACGGATCTCTTGTCCCCTCGATTTCAAGTCCGTCCTCGTGTTCGACAACTTCCACTCCCAGTCTCTGAAGGTTATACACCAGCGAGTGAATCCGATCTGACTCTTTGAGTCTAAGTTCACCGGCACCACGGATGACTGTTCTCCCCTCCGAACAAGCACCTATCGCAGCAATAATAGGGAGTTCATCTATAACACCCGGAATTTCTTCCGCATCCAATTCGGTACCGCACAGATCGGAGGGACTAGTCGTTATTAGGCCTCTTGGCTCACAAGTATTCCCCAATCCAGTCTCTTCGATCGTCAAATCAATTCCCATTCGAGAAAACACATCGAGAAATCCAGTGCGAGTGGGATTAAGGCTAACATTATCTATGGTGACTGAGATACCAACCCCCCCGAGGGCGGCGAAGGCGATGATGAATGCCGCAGAGGACACATCCCCTGGAATCGAAAAATCGAGGGGAGCGAGGATGTCGGGGGGGTTACTGAGTCCTACTTGGTGGCCACTTGATATGTTTCGGATCGAAATTGGAGCTCCTATTTCAGAGAATAAACGCTCCGTGTGATCCCGCGACTGTCGCGGTTCTGTAACTACTACCTCGGCGCCTCCTACAAGACCAGCCAAGAGGATTGAGCTCTTTACCTGTGCGCTAGGTACTGGGCTTATCCAATCGATTGGGCGGAGTGGACCGGAATGATCAACTAGGATTGGTATGCGTCCTTCTTCCCCCAAGTGTTCTAAGCGAGCTCCCATCTCACAGAGAGGGTCGCAAACCCTGAGCATTGGGCGAGACTGCAGGGAAATATCACCCACCACGGTGGCTTTAGCCTGACTACCAGCGAGGACGCCGAGAAGAAGACGGGCTCCCGTTCCGCTATTCCCCAAATCCAGATCTTGCAAAGGCGATCTCAGACCATCTAACCCTACACCACTAATGCATAATTCACTTCCGTCCGTGGGAATCCTCGGGAGTGCCACGCCCAGTAGGCGGAGGGCTTGGGCGGTCGCTTCAACGTCACCACCATGTAGGAGTCCTTTTAAGCGACTTTTACCAGAGGCAAGCGAAGCTAGTATAAGCACTCTTTGGGTAATTGATTTATCACCTGGGACCTGGACTTTCACGGAATCAGAATCCTTTTGTGTCCTATCTATCACTGTGAAGTCGTTCCTTTCCCTCAAGTACGTGCCCAGTTTGGAAAAGCAGCTTATTAGGGGTTTTCTGAATCTTCACTCATGAGTTTGGTTCACTGGGAGGGCTATTGTCGTAATCCACCTCTAAACTGAGGCCGTCATGGGCAATCTTAGCTCCAGGAAAAATTGCGTTGGCCTCATTCTTCAATATCCCAGGATCCTCTGAATATCTTGCCGATAAGTGAGTAAGAATTAGGGCACGCACATCACATTCCTTGGCAACAAGTGCAGCTTCAGCCGCAGTACTGTGGAATGTCTCTCGAGCCCTGTCATGCTCCTCATCACCGAATGTAGCCTCATGTATTAGTATGTCGGCCCCACTCGCGCACTCCACTGTTGTCTCACATGGGCGAGTATCCCCAGTGTATACCACTCTACGGCCAGGCCTGGATTCTCCCACCAGATCCTCTGCGTGAATTACCCGCCCGTTGATCTCGACATCCTCCCCGCGGTGAACTTGTCCGAAAAGCGGGCCCTCTGGGATCCCAAATTTCCTCGCCTTCTCCACATCAAAACGCCCAAGGCGTTGGTCCTCAATTAAGGACCAGCCCACAGCGTTATTTCCGTGATTCACCGGGAATGATAAAACCTGATAGCCCTCACATCTTAATCCTTCTCCCGGCTGTACTCCCTTGATTTCCACCGGGAACTTTTCACGCTCGACTCCTAGACGAATTGCATCGTGTAGAATCCGCTCCGAACCGGCTGGACCGAACAAGCATATGGGTTCTGTTCTACCCTGGAGGGCCATAGTTCGTAAGAGCCCAGTTACCCCCAGAAAATGATCCGCATGGAGATGTGTAATGAATATCCATTTGACTGAAAATCCTGTTCCAAAACGCATCATTTGGCGCTGAGTTCCTTCACCACAGTCAAAGAGGAATAGGTCCCCTTCACGCTGGACCGCTATTGAACTCACATTACGTCCGACAGTAGGCCGGGACGCTGCAGTTCCCAAGAAGGTAATCCGGATCATTGAATCAGATTTCAAGCGCTCAAGGTATGGTGCTTACCACAAACGTATCTGAATCTGGAACGTACGGCCCGGCTGCGGGAGTCCACATTGATCGTAAACAGAAGCGTCAGTAGCATTTCTTAGACCGACTCCGGCCTCTACGCGTGACAAGCTTGAGCCCGAATGAACCCTAAAGAAGCCGCGTAAGCGTAGGTCAAGCATCTTACTGCTGGACAAACTTTGGAGGCCACCTATTTCCGGATTTTCACACATCTGGCTACCCATAATACGCACATTACCTGAAGCACGAAAAATATCTCCCAAGGGAGCCTCCAGCCCCACTCGGCCAGTAATCACCGGCTCATACTCCAGTTGAACGCGTGCTCCCTTTTGATCAATACCGGTGACGTCCTGAATCGTTACATCTCCAGTGAGTGTCGCTAGCCCAATTGTACGAACTGCAAGAAACTCCAGACCGAGACTCTTGATTCGTTCATGATTAATGCGTTTGAACCTAGGAATGCCATCGATTCCTACGACGGACGACCGCACAATGCCATTCTTTAGGCGTTGATAAAATCCCACCACCTGGATAGATGAATCATCGGCTCCAAAAGTTAATCCGGCCTCCGAACCAAGCAGAGTCTCCGCTCCAAGGTTTGGATTAGGTACGAATCGTCCTAATGCTCCCGAATATAGTTCTCTAAGGGATGGGAAGCGGGATCTGCGACTAAGGTTGGCATGCAAGACAACTCCATCCTGAATTAATGAGCTGATGCCTGCACGGAATCCAAAATCTCTGAGTCCGTTCAACGTAGGCTTGTCCCCACTCTCGGGAGTATCGCTCCCGTCCAGGGCTGCCCCTAACGAGAACCGAGTCGCATCCCGATTACCAATTCGCCACTCCGATTCTACTCCGAAACCCCAGAGACGCTGGCGGTAGCTCTCAACGGCACCTCCATTCAAGCCCTCATCTCTTCCGACTCGGGAGAAAGTAAAGGCCGAACGCAAGTCTACATTTGTGCCCAGGGTATGATCCCCTTTTGCACGAATCGTGACCGTCCGATCATCGGCTTCCTCTATCCCGCTCACCGTTCTAAAAGACTGTGTTTCATATCGGTCGATTTGACTCGAGCCCGCGTCGAGTCCGAAGCTGAATTCAAAACTTCGGGTTCCACTCTTCGTTTCTAGCTCTCCACTTCCTCCTGAAAGGGCAATCAAAAGACGGTTCTGTTCGGGATACCTCCAGAATCTGGGATTATCCTGGTGGGCTTCTGGCGGCACTCCCCTATCCAGGTCATAAACTGAGGTAGTCAAAGCCGCCCATCCGCCACCCTCACCCATATAACGAGCAGCAAGATATCCGTCTGTACGACGCGAATCGCTATTCAATCTCAGGCCATCAAGGTTTTCCAAGTACTGACTATGAAGCTCCGTATCTTCGCTAGCTGCTGAGGGTAAGAGCACCCCTTTATTCGTGCGGTGTCCGGCCCCTGCCCGGACCATAACGTTAGCACCCCCTGCCTCAATGCTTCTGGCTGTAGTAGCTGACAGGCTCGTTCCGCCGGTCTCCTCCAGTGAAAGTGCAAACGATACCGGTGTTTCCGGTGCAGGACGCAAGGGGCCACGCGCGATATCTACCTCTATCACTCCACCAATCGTATTAGGCCCGTACAAGACTGACGACGAACCTCTCACCACCCTCACACTTTGAGCTCCAGTCATGGGTACAATCGACATGTCACTCCTGTGGTCCCAGCCAATGGTAATAGGGACCCCGTCTACGAACACACCAATTTGGCGATCTTCAGAACCTCTGAGTGCTGGTTGCGATTCGCCACGACTATTCTTCCGAATCACAATCAGAGGCATCGCCCGAAGCACCTCTTCCATAGAAGGAGCTGGCAGGGCACCTAAGGAGTCGAGTTCTAGAACCACCGCACTCGCCCCCCCTGTTGTGAGCATAGGCCGGGCGACACGGACCGTTATACCTGCCAGGTCATATCCAGCTGAAACAATGGATGAATCAACTTGGATTGTGTCTCGAACATCTTGGGCTGATCCGGCAAATGGAAGCCAGATACAGACGGGCAGGATCAGTTGACGGCAGATTCGCATGAATGTTGGTTGGGAGTAATACTTCCAATCACAAACCATCAGTATGGCACATCGCCCTGATTGTTCCGGCTTAGTTCAAAAGTGCTAAGCAACTACCAGAGATACAGCCTCTATATGATGAGGCTATACCCTACCCTGATAAAAAGTGTTGGACAGAGTCGGCAGCTTACAATATCGTGATCTAAACTGATCAAGCTCTCGGAGGAACTATGCAAAGCCGTCGGAGTTTCTTGGGTACAATCTCGGTCCCAGCCGCCGCCGCCCTGGGCTTGTCAATTCGACCAGTAGAGCTGCGTGCAACGGCCTACGACATAGCCGAGAACCTACGTAAACATCCTGGGGCTGCTTCGGCGTTAGCAGCTGATGAGGACTTCTGGTTTGAGGTTGCTCAAGCTTTCACGGTGGACCGCAGCTTGGTGAACCTCAATAACGGTGGTGTAAGTCCTGCTCCATCCTTGGTGCAAGATGCAATGAAAAGGCACTTGGATTTTTCTAACCTGGCCCCTACATACACTATGTGGCAGGTGCTTGAACCCCAGCGTGAAGGCGTACGTGATCGCATGGCACGACAATGGGGGGTCGATGCAGAAGAAATCGCCTTCACGAGAAACTCATCTGAAAGTTTGCAGGCAGTGCAGTTTGGGATCGACCTGCAACGTGGTGATGAAGTGTTAACCACAACGCAGGATTACGGTCGTATGATTACGACCTTCAGACAGCGTGTCCGACGGGAAGGGATCGTGCTCAATCAAATTCAGATCCCGGTACCAGCCGAGGATCCGAAGGAGATAGTCCGGCTATTTTCGGAAGCGATCACGCCTCGCACAAAGGCCATCCTGGCTTGTCACATGATCAACCTTACCGGACAAATTTTACCGGTCAGCGAGTTAAATGCATTGGCTCGGCAGCATGGTATCCCACTAATCATCGATGGTGCACACGCACTAGCTCACTTTGACTTTTCACTGGCTGAGTTAGATGTGGATAACTATTCAACTAGCCTTCATAAATGGCTCTTTGCACCTCACGGGACTGGATTGCTATATGTACGGCGTGAGAAGATTGCGGATATATGGCCGTTAATGGCAGCACCCGAGCGGATGGATACTGACATCCGGAAGTTTGAAGAGATTGGAACACACCCTGCGGCTAATTACCTGGCTATCGGGGAAGCACTCACGTTCCATCAGGGATTAGGACCGAAGCGGAAAGAAGAGCGATTGATATACCTCAGGGATTATTGGGCTGAGCAACTCCTCCAGAATGATAATGTGCGACTTCATACAAGTCTTAAGCCTGGGTTCGCTTGCGGAA
The DNA here is from genome assembly GCA_963934665.1 of uncultured bacterium. Taxonomy (GTDB): domain Bacteria; phylum Gemmatimonadota; class Gemmatimonadetes; order Longimicrobiales; family Gaopeijiaceae; genus UBA1142. The sequence continues at coordinate 8,565 of CAWVZF010000029.1, forward strand.
TCGCCTGTGTGCAGGTTGAGGGCGTCGAAACGAATGATCTCCGAGATCACCTCTGGAATGACCATAGGATCATAAGTGTTGCGATCAATCACGCTGAATTCCAAGGACTCCGGGTCAGCCCGAGCGTCTATACGACGCTTCCTGAGTTAGACCGGTTTATCGACGCAGTCGATGGAGTCGCTAGGAGGGGCCTGCCCTCATAGGTCTATAGGTAAATTGAAATTCTTCTCCTTCTAGCCTCCTGTAAACCAAGGTGTGCTGATCTCCTAAATTCTTTTTGACTTTTCGTGGGGCTGAGCGTGCCCCATCTTTAGCTTATCAATCAAGCACACTGTTTAGTGGGTTAGCCGCTACGGGGAGACCACTCATGATCATTCGGTCGAAAAAGGCATCCGATATTTCATCCTCGGAGATAACACCCCCAGAAATTTACTTAGGGCGCAGACGGTTTATTCGGGATGCTGGCATCGGCTTAGCAACATTGGCACTTGGTGGTACTACTTTGACTAATGAAGTAGCTGGCCAATCACAGGAGATTCCTGCCCGCTTCCGGAACCTCAAGTCAGAGCTTGGAGAGGAACTCAATTCTTACCGCGACATTACGACCTACAATAATTTCTACGAGTTTGGGACAGATAAAAGGGATCCTTCACGAAATTCGGGTGAATTTGAACCTGAGCCTTGGACAGTTTCGATTGAGGGGCATGTCAACAAACCTGGTAACTATGAGCTCGATGATATTCTGGCCCCGGTTACAATGGAGGATCGGATCTACCGCCTGCGTTGTGTTGAGGCCTGGTCGATGGTCATCCCTTGGTATGGCTTTCCTCTCTCTGATCTGATCAAAAGAGTAGAGCCGACGAGTAACGCAAAATTTGTTCGCTTCGAAACAGTTTATCGACCTGAACAAATGCCTTACCAAAAAACGGGGGTACTGCCTTGGCCCTATGTCGAAGGCCTTCGGATAGACGAGGCCATGCATCCACTCACGACTCTGGTAACTGGGGTCTACGGCACAGAACTTCCGAATCAAAACGGAGCACCACTCCGCCTCATCGTACCTTGGAAGTATGGCTTCAAGGGAATTAAGTCGATCGTAAAAATTGAATTTGTAGAAGAGATGCCGACGAATACATGGAAAATGGCCAATTCCTTTGAGTATGGCTTCTATTCGAATGTGAACCCGGAGGTATCTCACCCGAGGTGGAGCCAGGCCCGAGAACGGCGGCTACCGTCACTATTCAAGAGTCATGAAACGCTGATGTTCAATGGCTATGCCGAAGAAGTCTCTCACCTTTACGCGGGGATGGACCTTCACCGCTGGAAGTAACCCTCACTCAAACCTCGGTTAGAACACCATGATCCAAAAACACCGGATTTTGGTGTGCAAGTTGGTGATTTGGGTTGCAGCCCTCAGTCCAGGTGCCTGGCTCGTAGCTGGACTATTTCTCAATTGGTTAGGACCCAATCCAATTGAGACCCTAACTCATATCACGGGCATGACCACGCTTGTCTTGCTCCTGGTGACACTTTCGATCACTCCCCTGCGTCGGATAACCGGATGGAATGGAGCTATTAGACTCCGTCGCCTCCTCGGCTTATTTGCATTCTTCTATGCTCTTACCCATTTCAATATCTGGTTTGTTTTTGATCAAGTGTTTAATTGGAGATGGATGGTCGAAGACATCATTGAGCGGCCCTATATCACTGTCGGGTTCTCTGCTTTCGTCATACTCATTCCGTTGGCTCTCACTTCAACAAAAGGTTGGATGCGTCGCCTGGGAATTCGTTGGACTAAAATCCATCGGGGCATCTACTTGGCCGCTACCCTTGGGGTAATTCACTACTATTGGCTCGTGAAAGCTGACGTCCGTCTTCCGCTACTTCTCGCGTTCTGCTTGAGCGTACTACTGATCTATCGTGTGCCTGGTTGGCTGGAAAAGCGTCGGAGAACGACAGCTGGATCCCATGGAAGCAATATCACCTGAGCGCACGCACTCGAACTCCTGTTTAGTGGCTAAGTGAGTACAGGACAACGTTGATCCCCAGGGCATACGCTTCCGGAGAAAACTCGTAAAAGAAATCGTAATCCTCCCCTTCACGCTCCCATCCATCTGCAATGTCTGTGTTGTGAGTCATTACGACGAGTGGTCGTCCGTCTGGGTCAAAGATTGCCCTAAGGTGTGGAGTTTCGCTCTCTCGTCCTCGCTCTGAGGTACCACGACGCCCATTTCTCCGCCACCACTGTATGGAAGGGATTTGAGGTATGTCTTCCACCTCGTAGAGTGCGTGCATCATCATATGCTCAGGATCGATGTCCACGATCGGATACTCTGGTAGTATCCGCGTAATTTCCCCCACCCAATGTTGCCAGGCCCAGTCACCCCAAAAATCATCAACCCAGATGAACCCGCCTTTCGTCAAATAGTCGCGGAGACGCACGACCTCTAGCTCGCTGAATCCAACTGTACCGACATCCGACATAAAGATGAACGGGCACTCGTATAGTTCTTCCTGGGTAGCGCGCACGACAGCAAATCCTGGCTGACCATCATCCCATCGGGCAGGCTTCGCTGTGGTTAATTCTGCTAACCTGGTAACAAAGTTATGATCCGACCCTGGATAGTCGGTGTTCCATCCGTGCCCTTGAGCTTCCCGCCGTACACTTTGGTATAAGAGCCGACAGAACGTAAACCCTCGGTCTCTCACTCCATTCTCTGCTGTGGGTAATCCCTCACGAATCGGATTTGGTCGCCATCCTCCTCCACCCCACATTCTCACTTGAAAAGCTGTCAGCAGGAGAATAGAAGCCACGGGGACGATATAACGAAACGTCATTTGGCCTCTCTTCCTGAAGAGCTTATTCAATCTCCTAATACCTCTCTTAAAAAACGGGGAAGGATTGATTCGGACTCGGGTGTTTCTGGGGTATTATCTTCGAATTCCTTAATGGATTTATGACCGGTAAGGGGAAGATACTCTCTATACTTCGTCAGTCGTGCAACCAGATCTGCCCTATTCAACTCTGGGTGGAATTGAGTGGCATAAATAGGCTTATTCACAAATACAAAGGCTTGATTCTCGACCAAGTCACTAGAAGCCAACAAGCTCGCACTTTTTGGTATTTCAGTAACAACATCCTCATGCCCTATAGGAACACGGAACCTTTTTCCTAGCGGGCCGAACACTGGGTCTGCCTCCCCTTCGTGAGTAAGCTCCACCCAAGCTGTGCCGACTTCTGCTCGATTACGGTCAGTTATGACCGTGCCTCCGAGGGCCTGAGCCATGGCCTGAAACCCCCAGCAAGATGCGAAAGTCGCGCGACTTTTGGCATGCAACTCCGCCATTGTATCGAGGGCCCTTGGGAGCCATGGGCCACCCCTTACTACGGAATGTTCCCCACTTCCACCAATGAGTACAACATCAGTTCTCTTAAGGGCTGATGTTGAAGGTGCACCAGAAAGGAGGTCGAAAACCTCGATGTGGGATAAAGTGCATGGTAAGCTGCGCGCGAAACAACGAACCTCCTGCGCAGCCATAGGGTCCCCTGGATTTCGGACTTGGAGTAACAGGAAGCGAGGATCTGTCACGTCTACTCGGGTATAGGAGTGGATAGTTGCGATAGTGACTGATTCATCAATAGTCAGTCAGAAATGCCGAGGCTGGGACTTGAACCCAGAAGGGCGTGAGCCCGGGGGATTTTAAGTCCCCTGTGTTTACCAATTTCACCACCCCGGCAGCACAGAAACCAACCGTGGAATTATTGGCCGAAACCCAGTCAAAGTAGATCAGGTTCTCAACCAATTTCAGTCGATCAGGATACTCCTTGTGAACTGCCCATTACTCTCCCAATATGTCCTCTTCAGGGCTATTTCAGGATCAGCAGGTGCAGGTTGAACATTCCCTTCCCTGTCAGTAGCCCTTGAGGTGATGGTGTGTTCTCCTGATTCAGCGTCCCAGTCTAGGTGCCAAAATGTCCACGAATAGGGGTCCTCGCGCCCTTCTCCCAATGTAGCAGGCCGCCATGACCCATCGTCTACCCGCACCTCTACTCGGTTGATATCAGCACCCCAAGCGGCCCCATGAATTCGATAGCGATTACCATCGCTTGTAACCTTTGCAGCGATCGAATTCACGCGCCCATGACTCACTGAGTTCTGAGTCCAAACCGTCTCTCCTCCCTTCTCCTCCCCTCTCAATGTCACATAGTCTTGTGCCATGAACCGGCCCATAAATCTCGTATTACGGACTTCAATCCTTTTAAGCCACTTCACATTCGCAACCCCATACCATCCAGGTGCAACAAGCCGAAGAGGAAACCCATGATCTGTCGGTAAGGCTTCTCCATTTACCTCATAGCATAGGAGAAGGTTTGGGTCCATCGCGTCTTCTACAGACATGCTTCGGGCAAAACTCTGGGTAACCTCATTCCCACGAATTTCTTCTATACCTTCATCTGTACCGAAGAAAACCACTTCGATCCCGTCTTCTTGAATGCCTGCTTGAGTGAGTACTCTACGAAGTGACGTTCCACTCCAACGGGCATTGTGGACTGCTCCGACAAAAGTCGGGAATCCCCTGTTACCTCCACACTCCAGTGCAAAAGCTACATCTTCTTTGGGTAGAGCCTTGATCTCCTCCAACGTGAAACTTCTCGGACGATTGACTAAGCCTCCGATCTCTAAATTCCAATCATTTTCGTCAATCTCTGGGGTGTTGTAGTGGGATACCCGAAATAGGTCCTCTGTGGGGGTAACCCACGATGTGAGTCCCTGCCAATCGAGCGTGTTTGCGCGACCGCCTGGTTGCGGGCCATCGATCCATGGTATCACCGCCTCCTGAGAATTGATGCGTAGGATTCGGTCCGCTACATCGGAAGGGAAAAGCGCCAAACCGGCCGCTGCAGTGCTGCCTCGAATCAGTAGGTCTCGGCGAGTGATATTCGATGTTTCGGGCATAGGTCGGGGCCCTCTAAAATAAAGTGGATCTGCACTGCTGTTCAGGCAGCAGTAAACTCTAACGTCTAAGCCATTGCGGCTAGACCTGATTGCTCTGGTTGTGATGGATCAAATTCACCCGCATTTCTAATTGTATTCTGATCTTATCTGTGTTTGTGAATTTGGATCTGAGCTCGATCAGGGATGGATCAAAATGTCTAGAGCAGAGAATATATCTTTATGCGTCCAGAACGATTCCAACGACTTCGTGCAGTTTTAGAGCGTCGACAACCAGATCTGACTATCCTGATGGATCGGGTTAATAAGTCACATAACTTTTCTGCAATCTTAAGGAACTGTGACGCAGTCGGTGTTCTTCGAGCTCATGTGGTCCCCCCTGAAAAGGGATTGGCGCTCCACCATGGAACATCGGCTGGCACCATGAAGTGGGTCCAAGTGCACCGGCATAAAAGCGTCGAAGATGCAGCCAGGAGCTTGAAAAAAGAGGGATTCAGTCTCATCGCAGCTCATCCTTCAGAAGGTTCTGTCGACTTTCGTGAGGTGGACTACACCCGTCCAACAGCAATCCTAGTTGGTGCAGAATTACATGGTGTCTCTGAAGAGGGATTAGATACAGCAGACCTTTGCGTGAAAATTCCCATGACTGGGATGGTGAAATCTCTCAATGTTTCTGTGGCAACATCACTTCTCTTATTTGAAGCATTCAGGCAAAGACAGGCTGCGGGTATGTATGAAGGTAGCCGGCTAGATCGTAATGAATTCGAGAAACATCTTTTCGAATGGTCCTGGCCTTCATTGGCTGCAGCAAGGCGCCGGGACGGAAAACCCTATCCAAGGCTTAGCCCTGATGGAGAGATCCTACCGGAATCCGATTAATATTCTTGTGGACTACCATAGAATGCCCGGACGTATAAAAGATATCGGTTCACTTTCTCATCCGACCAAGTTGAACCCTGAGTGACTCCTCTGGTTTTTCGTAGAAAAAACGGAATCCAGATGCTATGAGTTTCTGCGGAAAGGCGTGCTGTCCCTCAAGTAACGCTTCTCGCCCCATCTCCCCGAAGAGTGCAGTGATCGCATACTTAGGAATTGGGATTATGGTCGGCCTTCTGAGCACGGACCCTAAGGTTGAAGTAAACGTCGCATTCGTTACAGGATGTGGTGCTGTCACATTGATCGGGCCTTCGAGATCATTGGACATCAGGATGTGATGAATTGCTCCCACAAGGTCATCGATATCTACCCAACTTAAGAACTGTTTCCCGGATCCTAATCGCCCACCTAAACCCATGAGGAATGGCAAGCGCATACGGTGAAGCGCGCCGCCAGCTCCTGACAAGACGATCCCCGTACGAATATGGGCGACCCTCAACCCAGCCCGGTCAGCGGCCTCGGTCGCTTGCTCCCAGGCACCGCAAACTTCGGCAAGAAAGCCACTCCCCTGTCTCGTGTCTTCTTCGATATGTAACTGGGAGGAATCTCCATAATAGCCGACTGCAGAACCGGATATCAGCACCTTGGGGCCATCTCTGAGGTTCCCAAGTGCACTTGATAAAACAGATGTGCTCTGGATACGACTATCACGTATCGAACGCTTTCGCGCGGTACTCCAGCGCCGATCTGCAATCGATACACCAGCCAGGTTTACGACGGCATCTGCCGACGCTAATCCCTCCAGATCGATCTCCCCTTTTTTAGGATTCCAATAAATCTTTCCCTCACCCACCGCATTTCGGTCTCTTACGAGCCGAATAACCTTATGCCCACCAGTTGTCAGAAAGTTAGCCAGGTTATCCCCGATAAGCCCTGAAGAACCGGTAATAGCCACAGTCAATCGGGGAGAAGCACTGTATTGGGTGTGTCGCGCTAGATCAGTAAGCAGTCGGCGATATCTAAATTGAAAGAGACGGCTAAGGTCTCGCTTTATCGAACCTCTCCCGAGTGCGAGCCCCAAAGGCCCAAAGGGGAATTGTACCTCAATCTCATCTACGAGCCTGGTGCCTTGTTTCCCGAGCGGTTCAAACTTGTGAACATGCTTCCATGAGCCCAAGGGGCCAGATATTTGTTCATCACAAAACTGAGTATTTTTTACATAATCATAGTGCCTCAATGTCCATCGGAAGCTACACGGCCCCTTATGAACCCTTAGAGCAATTTCTCCTCCATCGTCTATACCACCCTTTCGGCTAATGAGCCCCACCCTTGCCCAAGGAGGGGTTAGACGCTCAAAGGCCCCCGCTCGACAATGCCATGCGAATACCGTTCTGGGATCTAGGTCTTCAAGCTTACTCTGATACCTGAGAATCATAGATAAAAGGTTAGGATAAAAATCAGGTGATTACTGTTTGCACGACTTTCACCTACCCCCCGATCACGACAGGGTCCAAATCCGGCCAAATGGTAAAATTCTTCGGATCTGACTTGAGAAGTACTGGAAATCCCTCAAACGTTGCTGACTACTGCGCTACCTATCTGGTATGCGACTCAAAGTCTTAGGAAAGCAGCGCCTCACGAATTGTTCTGACTCCTGCCCCCGGACCTTGAGGGTGGCCGTAAATCGCTGAGCCTGCTACGAGAACACTAGCCCCGGCAGACTGCAGGTCAGCAGCATTATTGGCATCAACTCCGCCGTCAACCTCCAATTCCGCTGGACTGCTGTATCGGTCTAAAAGCCTCCGCGCTTCGGCAACCTTTTCCGTGCTACCCGGAATATACGACTGGCCGCCAAACCCGGGGTTAACGGACATAATCACCAGAAGGTCTAATTCTCCTAAGACATTGAGTATTTCCTCAAGGCCGGTCTCGGGGTTAAGAGCAACACCCGCCTTCACTCCCAATGAATGTATCTGAGCGACCGTAGTAATCAGATCCGAGCACGCTTCAGCGTGAACAGTCATGAACGTCGCGCCTGCCTCAGCGAATGACTCGAGGTACCGCTCAGGGGCTTCAATCATCAGATGCACATCCAAGGGCAGGTCTGTTGAGCAACGGGCTCCTTTTGTGATCACAGGCCCAATCGTGATGTTGGGGACGAAGTGCCCATCCATTACATCCACATGAATCCAATCTGCCCCACCCTCGTTTACGGCGCCGATCTCCTCACCAAGACGGGAGAAATCACAAGACAGTATTGAGGGGGCGATCTTCATGACTTTCGATTGAGCTCTTTCGGTCCCGAGGGCGTGCCCAGAATCGCGAGATCGGCAACCTTCAGAAAAAGTCCACTCTCGACTACGCCTGCTCTTGCCTGTAGCTCAGCTTCAAGTTGAGCAGGTTTTTTGATGCCATCTGAAAACCGGCAGTCAAGCATCAGGTTACCGTTATCGCTCTTAAAGCTTTCTCCGTCATTCATCATACGAACAGATGCCTCTCCTCCCCAATCCCTAATGAACTGTACATGACCCTGGATTCCCCAATCGACAACCTCGATTGGGAGAGGAGATAGGGTGCCTAGGCGGTCAACAGACTTGCTCTCATCTGCAATGATTAGAACCCGGTCTGAGGACTGTGCTACCATTTTTTCCCTGAGTAGCGCCCCTCCCATACCCTTTATCAAGTCCAGGTCTGGAGATATTTCATCAGCACCATCAACTGTGAGATCAATCCGGCTACTATCACCTAACTCAATCAGATCAATTCCAGCTTGATGAGCTTCACCCGTGGTGCGGTTTGACGTGGGGATTCCGACCACATCCTTCAATGCACCGGTCAGTAACCGATCTCCGAGTAGGTCAAGAAAGTGTGTTACGGTACTACCCGTCCCCAGTCCCAGAACCATCCCGTCATGAACATGCCCTAAGGCGCTAGCGGCTGCCTGACGCTTCAGCTGTTCCGCTGGTGAAGCTTCCATCCGGTTTGTATCTCTAGTGTGAATTGGGTGGAGCTTAAGCCTAAGCTAGATGACACGGAGTGCATGGAATCTACAGGAGTACACGAAAGCGATCCAGTTGGCTTATTAACCCGTTTGCGTGATCGAAGTAGGATGGATCACTAGAATGACATAAGTCCTACTCTGCTGCCGCGTCTATCCCTGAGAGTTGAGCACTGACCTCTTCGAGTTGCTCTTGGATCGCCCTTAAAGATGTACCGCCAATCGTGTCACGAAGATCTGTGGATTTCTCCCAATCAAACACTTCGACCACATCTTCCTCAAAAGCTTCATGTTCGTTCTGCAGAACATCAATCGACAGTTCATTGAGTCCGACCTCCTTCTTCTCCGCTAGGCGGACCAATCGCCCTACGACTCCATGAGTTTCACGGAATGGAACGCCCTTTTTCACCAGATAGTCTGCTAGGTCTGTAGCAAAAAGCTGTGCGTCGATAGCTCTCTCTAGTTTCTCCGGCACAAACTCAGTTGTTTTGATTGCGCCAGTAAGTGCAGGAACTGTGATACCTAGTGTGTTGCATGTATCAAAAAGAGCCTCCTTGTCCTCCTGTAGATCCCTGTTATACCCCGTAGGGAGCCCTTTAAGCAGGGTCAGAAGCGTTACGAGATTTCCGTGAAGCCGTCCTGATTTTCCACGAGCAAGTTCAGCAACGTCAGGATTTCGTTTCTGTGGCATGAGACTCGATCCGGTACTAAATCCATCAGATAGCCTAACAAATCCAAATCCAGAACTCGAAAACAGAACTAAGTCCTCAGAGAGCCTGGATATGTGGACGCCGATCATTGCCCCAGCGTACAGGAGGTCGCAAACCCAATCCCGATCTGCTACCGCATCCACTGAATTAGCGCTTACCCGTTGAAACCCCAATTCATCTCTCAGCGTTTCCCGATCAATAGGAAATGGGCAACCTGCAATGGCCCCGGAGCCGAGTGGCAGGACCGCCGCAGCGTCTCTGGCAGTGTTGATACGATCGATATCCCGGAGGAAAGCAAATGCGTGGCTTAAGGCCCACTGTGCAGCACGGATCGGTTGGGCCTGCTGTAGGTGCGTGTATCCTGGCATGGGGAGATGCTGCCCGCGAAGCGCGAGTTCATGTAATGCTTTACACAAACCGAGCAAGCACTCTCGAACATGATCGCAAGCACTCATACCAAAAAGCCTCACTCCCGTCGCGGATTGGTCGTTACGAGATCGACCAGTGTGAAGCTTCCCACCTAGAGACCCGATCTCCTCCACAAGCATGCGCTCTACTACGGAGTGAATGTCTTCTTCCTGAGCTTGGCTAAATCCCTCTGTTTTGATGCGGAGTGCAACTCCCTCAAGCCCATTGATCACTGAGGCCAACTCGGTCTGAGTCAAAACCCCTGCACGTTCAAGTGCCTGAGCCCAGGCCTGGCTGCCACGTATATCTTCCCTCCACAAACAAGCATCCACGGGTAGGCTTTGATTTAGCTCAACCATCTCGGGTGCCATTACACTGTCGAACCTCGCACCCCATAGTGATCCAGGTGCCTCAGGGTTTTCTGCAGGATTCGTATCTTTGGGCTCGTCGATCATTATCTAATCCTCAGAAAGAAATCCAGCTCGAGCGACCATTCGGATCTCAGGAACCTTCAAACTTTCTTAGAGTCCCCCAGTATCCGCAAACTCTGAGATCAATTGCGAAATTTCCTGGTCCACCTCGTGGGTCCCTCTCTTCTGCTTCGCAGCAGCTCGAGTTGGTAATCCGAACAGACGGATAAAGCCGGATGCGTCTGCCTGATCATACTTCGCGGACCCCCCAAAGCTGGCCAGATCTTCATCATAAAGTGAAACCGGACTCGTGCGAGCTATTACCGCGCAAGAACCCTTGAAAAGCTTCAACTTTACAGATCCGGTAACGTTTCTCGACAAGACGTCAGACATAGCCTGAAGAGCTTCTCTCTCCGGAGTCCACCAACGCCCCTCATAAACCATATTTGCCCATCGATCAGCCATTTGATCCTTCAAGCTCTCAGCCTCACGATCGATCGTAATCGATTCAAGATCCTCAATTGCCTTGTAGAGTAGCGTCCCGCCAGGTGTCTCATAAACTCCGCGCGACTTCATACCAACCAAACGATTCTCAACCAAGTCAGCACGTCCCACACCATTGCGGGCTGCTATCTCGTTACACTTTTCAAGGAGTTCGACCGCACCCATCGCTTTCCCGTTTACCGCAACGGGTACTCCGGCCTCGAAGGATACTTCAACTACCTCAGGTTTATCTGGAGCGAGTTCTGGGGTAACTGTCCAAAGAAACATCGACTCCTCCGGCTCGTATCCAGGATCTTCTAACGGACCACCCTCGTGGGAAATGTGCCAAAGGTTTTCATCCCTTGAGTAGAGCTTTTCCTCGTCAACTCCTTCAAGCTGAATGTTCCGAGCTCGAGCGTATCGGACAGCATCTTCGCGGGACTTTATCTCCCATTCGCGCCAGGGTGCGACTATCCTAAGATCAGGAGCAAGCGCGGCATATGTGAGCTCGAATCGCACCTGATCATTTCCTTTCCCCGTACAACCGTGTGCGAGTGCATCGGCTCCAACTGCCTTTGCGATCTCTACTTGTCTTTTTGCTAAAATTGGCCGGGCCATAGCTGTGCCTAGTAGATATTTTCTACCGTACACAGCTCCGATCTTTAAGGTTGGCCATACAAAATCTTCTACAAACTCATGCCTCAGATCTTCTCCGTAGAACTCTACCGCACCTCTCATGAGCGCTTTTTCCTCTAACCCATCTAAACCTTCACGTTGTCCTACGTGACCGCTCATGCATACTACTTCCGCATTATAATTCTCTTTTAGCCAGGGAACGATTACTGACGTATCGAGACCGCCGGAGTAGCCCACTACAACCTTCATAGCATCTTAGCCTTTTAGAGGTAAAGACCAGAACCCCATGTATCAGAGGACCTTCTGGTGGAATGGGTTCGGACCTTGAGCTCTAGGATACGACTCTAGTCTCAGTGTATGAGTTGGCCGCTTAGAGTGCGGTACAGAAATGACATAGTAGCATAAATATGCATATACTATGCATTAGGTCAACCTTAATAACCCGCCATTTCCTCGATTCGCTCTTGAACTGCGGAAGTGAAGGATGGGTCCCTTAAGACAACCAATATGGTGTCATCTCCTGCTAGCGTGCCTAAGACTTCCGGCCACTCCTCCCAATCAATGCCCGCTGCAACCGTCTGCGCACCCCCCTTTAACGTCTTCACCACCAACAGATGCCCTACCCCTTCAGCAGATTGAAACAGAGTCGGTAGCAGTGAACCTAAGGTGGGGGTGCTTTCCCACTCATCTGGTGAAGAGTAGTGAGGAACCCCATCTGCTCCGGTCACCTTTACTACCCTCAATTCTCTCATGTCCCTGGACAATGTTGCTTGTGTTACATCGGTTCCGTCTGCGCGGAGCAGGTCCTTGAGAGCCTCTTGATTAGTAACACGATGTTGCTTCAGTACTTCCAAAATTTTTTGGTGCCGTATTCGTTTACTCAAGCCACCGCCTCCTCAGCGATAATACGAACTCGTTCGGGCTCAAACCCCATACTTCGATCGATTTCTTCGCCGTTTTTGAAAAGGACTAGAGTCGGGATACTACGGATTGAATATTGTTCGGAGATCTTAGCCGCATGGTCCGTATCAATCTTCACAACCAGCATGCGGCCATTATGCTCTTGAGCAAGTTCGTCTACAAGCGGAGCAACCATCTTGCACGGTGCACACCAATCAGCATAAAAGTCCACCAACACTGGGATCGGAGATGCGAGCACAGTCTCGTCAAAATCATCTTGGGAGACATTGATTGGTCGATCCAGCAGTATTGGCTTTCCGCAATTACTACACGGTGTCTGGTGTCCGGCATCGAACACCTCGACCCGGTTCACCTTCTCACAGAACTGGCAGCGCAAAGTTACGGATTGATCTGGGTGGGGGGGCACAGGAATCCTCCGTGTTTTACCCAATGAGATCAAAACGCGAAGCTAGAGCAGCACAGACGTTTCATCAACGGGGTAGCCAGGGGGCCAACCTAAAGACATGATCCGTCCATCATGACCACCCAGCAATTCCCATTGGAGCGTTTTGTAGAGGCGAGAGCCGGCATCAGACATACTCTGCATAAAACACCACTCATGGGATCTAAGACTCTATCAAAGTGGATAGGCGTACCGGTTTACTTCAAATGTGAGAATCTACAGAAGACCGGCTCGTTCAAAGTCCGTGGTGCACTCCATAAGGTCACCCAACTAACACAAGAAGAGCGAGCAAGGGGTGTGGCAACGATCTCAGCGGGCAATCACGCTCAAGCAGTAGCTTGGGCAGCAACTAGTATTGGAGTCCCAAGCGTTGTGGTGATGCCAGAGTACGCCTCCCCGACTAAGGTGGCCGCAAGTAAGAGCTACGGAGCAGAGGTCATACTCCATGGGGATGCTAAAGGAGCTTTCGCAAAAGTCCTTGAGGTATCAAAAGACCGTGGACTTACGTTTCTGCACCCATTTGATGACGAGGAGGTCATCACAGGACACGGAAGTTGCGCCTTAGAGATCACCGAACAACTAACAGAGGTGAGCTCTGTCGTTGTCCCAGTAGGAGGCGGTGGGCTCTCCTCGGGCATCGCTGCTGCCATGGCGGCCCTGAAAACGGACATTTCAGTGTGGGGCGTAGAGCCAGAAGGTGCACCGAGTATGCATCGGAGCCTGGAGAGTGGTCACCCCATCCAACTTGACTCGACAAATACGATCGCAGATGGTCTCGCTCCGCCGATGGCTGGAATTCTGAACTATGAGCTTTTGGCGACACACGCCCGAGGGGTGGTGCTGGTTAGTGATAACGAAATTGTTTATGCCATGAGGACACTGTTGGAACGAGTGAAACTTCTGGTGGAGCCTTCTGGAGCTGCTGGGCTTGCAGCCCTACTCGCCAATAAAATTCCTCTAGAACCAAATGCTCCCGTTGTAGTCATCCTCACGGGTGGAAACGCAGATCTTAACCAACTAAGCGAACTCCTGTCGTACGACTCTTCATAAGTGCCACCCAATTCCTAACCCTTAAAATGAGTCGACTAAGGCCATTTGCGGCCCACTTACCCGATGCCCTATCATCGCGCCCATGAATAGATCAGCATTTCGTCGCTATTTGCTCCCTGGACTGGTCTGCCAATCCATCGTGATTGGAGGAGGCTACGGCACTGGTAGAGAACTGGTTGAGTTCTTCCTCTCCCAGGGCCCCCTGGGTGGACTACTTGCAATTGGAGTAACGACTGCAGTGTTCAGCATAGTATCAATGGTCACGTTCGAACTCGCGCGCGTATGGAGAGCGTTTGACTACAGGCACTTTTTTCAAAAGCTACTAGGCCCTGGATGGAGAATATTTGAGGGATGTTATTTAGGACTTCTGTTGATCGTTTTGGCGGTAGTAGCAGCCGCGGCAGGCGAGATCATTCAGAAAACATTCGGATCGGGTTACTGGATAGGTGTCAGCATCGTAATGCTGGGAGTTGGAGGACTGGTTTTGGGCGGCAACAAGACTATTGAGCGCTTTTTCTCCCTCTGGTCATTTCTTCTCTACGGCCTCTACGTGGTATTCGTTCTCTGGTGCTTTAGAAGCTTTGGGCCTCTGATCTCATCAAATCTCACCGCTGAGCCTATCGGAACAGGTTGGATCGTAGCCGGAGTTTCATACGCGGGGTACAACCTCATGGCACCATTTGTACTCGCGACCCTGCGCTTACACGAAACGAGAAAAGAGACTTTTATTGCTGGGGCAATGACCGGCCCCATCGTGATGATTCCTGGCTTGCTGTTCTTTCTTGCGACTGTCGGATACTACCCAGAAATCCTCGATGAGGCGGTACCCTCAGACTACCTCTTAACTATTCTAGACTCTCAAATCTTCCGCGTTGCTTTCCAAGTCGTCCTTATCGGGACATTAGTGGAAACTGGCGCTGGATTGATCCATGCCTTTAACGAGCGCATCTCAGGGCTCAGGGCCGACGAGGATAAAGAGCTTCCCGGGTGGGTTCGGCCTGCTGTGGCAGTTGGCCTGCTCGCGATTGCGACCTTTATAAGCCAGTTCGGGCTCATTGATCTTATCGCTAAAGGTTATGGCACGCTCACGTGGGGTTTCATCATTGTGTATGTGATACCAGTCCTAACGGTAGGCGTCTGGAAACTAAGAGCACACCGTTAGTCCGCACTCTTCCCCCTAACAGCCCCTACTATCGCTCTAGGATGTCTTTCATCCTGGAGGTGCATCGATAGAATCGTCTACCCATTGATCAACGAGCGTAGCAGCGGTGACCTGGCCCAGAAGGTTTGTGGTGCTACGGAACATGTCAGGGATGCGATCAATCCCGAGCAGAATGGCCAGACCAGAGAGTGGTATCCCCACTGCGTCTAGTGCGGGTGCTAACGTCATCACTCCCGAAGATGGCACGGGAGCTACCGTAAGCGCGGCAAGAAATGTAGCGAGTAGCGCGCCTCCAACAGCGGTTACCGGAAAAGGTACGTTGTAAAGGTCAGCGAGAAAGACGATCGCTGCGCCCTGGAAAAGCGCACTTCCAGGTCGGTACATCGAAGCACCAAGAGGTATCACCAGATCAGCAACATGTTCCGACACACCAAGGTTTCTCTTGGATTCCTCTAGTGTTACCGGTAGAGCGGTGACGGTACTTGTCGTTGAAAATACAATGGACGCACCACCAAATGTCCCCGAAAAAAATCTCTTCGGTCCAATATTGGCGATGATACTAAGTGGAGCCAGGTACATAAGGCCCAAATAGATGACAAGCCCAAATAGTACGCTCAAGACAAACACAGCGAGGTTTTGGATCAAACCCCAACCGAGTTGGGCGGTAACTGGGGCAACAAGGCCAAATACACCTATCGGTGCAGTCCAAAGTATCCACCACACCAGCTTGATCAACGCATCACTTACCGCATCAGAAACACCGAGAAGAGTTCTACGAGCTTCCTCTCGTAATGTCCCAGCAGCTGCACCAAATAGCGCCGTGAATACAATCAAAGGGAGAAGCTGCCCATTACTAGCGGCTGCAAACGGATTATCCGGAATCAATCCTAGAATGAAATCAACAAGCCCAGGCAACTCTGGTGCCTCTTGCTCCGTAGCCAGCGGTGCTACCAAATCGGGAGTTAATTGAAGCCCCAGCCAAGAGACTGCCATTCCGAGCAAAATCGCTGGAACAATAGTCACCCACATGAACCCCACGCTAAATCCCCCAAGCCGCCCGAGTTTTCTGGGGTCTCCGAGCTTAGCAACTCCACTAAAAATCACCGCCATCACGAGCGGGATAATCACCATCTTGACCGCACTCATGAACGCTGTTCCGAGTGGTGCGGACCCAACCGAGACGGCCATGAGGAAATCTGATTCTGTAACAGCAGCGAGGAGCCCTACAGCGAGCCCAAGTACCAGTCCGATCCCTATGGCTAAGTGTAGCATGGTTAGCGGAACCTCTTAATGATCCATTGGTGAAGTCCGGGTAAGGACAGCAGTCGCCAAAAGCACTGCGT
>CAWVZF010000030.1:0-24212 GCA_963934665.1 uncultured bacterium
CCGCACTCTCACTGGGATGTGCCAATGATGCACCAGATTCATCCAACTACGAAGCCGTAGCGGATGTTCAGGAGCTTATGCTTTCAGTGCTGGAGCCTGCGGCTGAAGCATACTGGGATGCAGTTGGTTGGA
The DNA here is from genome assembly GCA_963934665.1 of uncultured bacterium. Lineage (GTDB taxonomy): Bacteria > Gemmatimonadota > Gemmatimonadetes > Longimicrobiales > Gaopeijiaceae > UBA1142. Next base: position 133 of record CAWVZF010000030.1, read on the forward strand.
TCATAGATGAGACCGGTGAGCACGAAATAGCACCAGCTAATCCAGAAGAGTGGGAAGCCGTCCGCAATGCAGCTTTCGTAATAGCGGAGTCGGGTAATCTACTGATGATGGATAGCAGGGCATTAGATCAGACCAGCTGGATCGCTATGTCAAAGGCGATGGTCCAAGTCGGGCGAACAGCGATAGAGGCGGCTGAGACAAGAGATAAGAATGCCGTCTTCGATGCGGGCGCAGAAGTTTACTATGTCTGTACTGCCTGTCACGCTACATATGCGTTAGGCACGTTGCGTCCGAACGATACCCGGGCGAACTGACGGTTCCAGCTTGATCGAGAGCTTTCTTGAATGGCTCGGGGCTACGCCTTGGAGCGTTGCACTTCTGGAATCTCTCTACATGTGGCCGCTGATAGAGACCGTTCATGTTCTCACGATCGCTCTATTCGTAGGTACAGCAGTAATGATGGACCTGCGGCTTCTTGGTTTTGCTTTCAAGAGAGTGCCTGCTTCAGCTTTTACAGAGCGGCTGCTTCCGTGGACCAGGGTAGGTTTCGCAGTGTCGCTCGTGACAGGTCTTCTCGTATTTTACTCTCAGCCGGTGCGTTACTACCACAACGTATTTTTCCGTATCAAAGTACTCGCGTTGATACTCGCGGGTCTCAACGTTTGGCTATTTCATTCGAGAATCCATCGTCGTGTCTCACAATGGGATCTTAATCCGGTGCCACCCCGTGCTGCCCGGGTCGCAGGTGTGGTCTCCATCTTTGCATGGGCGCTGGTTGTTGTTACTGGGCGGATGATCGCCTACAACTGGTTTGACTGTGACCTTCAGCCTCAGCCGGATTTTGTGAATTGGCTTGCCGGATGTGTGGTCGAAGCCGGGGTAGAATAATTTGATCTTTCAACTGATCTCGCGACCGCTCTATATGCCGATGTCAGCAAGGAACGGGTAAGGTGCTCCTCCCATTTTTTGAATGGTGCGAGTCCACCGTAATCGCTAGTACAATCCAGAATTCTCTTTGGTTGTTTCCGGTTATCGAAGCGGTGCATCTGCTAGGACTTTGTTTGCTGGGCGGTAGTATCCTGCTAGTGGATCTCAGATTGATGGGTTTCGGGCTAATTCACCAAAGCATTTCTGAACTGAACAGGCAAGTCCGCCCCTGGTTGTTAGTAGCAGTTATCGTGATGATCGCGACGGGGGTACCGCTTTTTCTGTCGGAAGCGATCAAGTGCTACTACAACCGAGCTTTTTGGGTCAAAATCACTACACTACCCTTAGCACTCGCGTTCACTTTTCTGGTTCGTAATCGAATTGCCAGGGCAGACAGCAAGGTGGCCTATATAAACGCTGCCACCGGAGCTATCTCGGTAGTCCTCTGGTTTGTTGTTGCAGCAGCAGGCCGCTGGATTGGGTACTCCTAGCGGGCCGTCTGGACTCACATATGTAGTGCGGAATTAACACCTTCCCTGTTGCTGCCGGGTAGCGAGCATCTCAGCCTCGTAAGGTGCCCCGGTACCTGACGACCCCAAGAAAATCTTGGTACCATCCGTGAATGTCACATCACGCCCATTGGCTCGGGTGAGTGAATGGTCTTTGGTTTGATAACCATCCACAATGATCTCGGTTCCTGGGGTCAGGCAGTCCCGTCGTAGTCCGCGACGAAGAAGCGTGTTGGGGGTACCACCTTCTACCATCCACACCTCATTCGTGCCGTCTTCCTTGGTGATTTCCAGGTGAATCCATGCATGCGGATTGACCCACTCAAGCTTCACTACGGGTCCCTGCAAACGAATTGGAGCATCTCGATCGAATTCAGCTCCAAACGCGTGGTGAGCCATCAGCGGTACGACTGTAACCACAGTGGCCAACCCCATCAGTGCTAGTATTGTTTGATTCTTTCGCATCGGTTTTTACCTCTCGGGTGTCTGACGGCCGCCTTCGCGTCGCTCCTGCGCGCGGGCTCCACTCAACACATTGAACATCGCGTAATTTCCTTCATGGCATGCGTACTCGTAGACAAGACCAGGGAGCCTGGTGAACGGTACCTCACCGCTCCAAGTATCTGTCCAAGTTTCCGGGTCGTCCACCGTGAACTCGTAATTCAGGGTGTATTCGTCGGCGCGCGTAAGACGCTCAGTTATCTTGAGGTTGTCAGTAGCTCCGGATAGCTGCCCCCGGTTGAGCTGCGTCGGACTGAAGTTGGTTGTTTCAACTACCAGCGTGTCACCTTCCCAGTGGCCCCAAGAGTCGCCAAACCAGGGTTTCACATGTTTCGGTAATGGTTTGGGCGTGCCCATCTGAATGATCCTTACATCATGTACCATCTCAGTCATGATCATGATGTGATCAGGGGTTTGCACGATCGTGTAGTTATTGTTGTAGAAGTAGTTTGGGAGCATCGGTGGCCCTGCATTAGACCCGAATGAAACGATGCACCGCTCAGCAAGGGGCCTGTTTTCAGGATTGTCATACTGGCCAAACTGCCTTCGGAACTGCGAGGCTTCAGCCATCCGTTGTCGTGATGCATCAGTTCGGGATGGGTAGCGACCATCAGCTGGATCAACGATGAGAGAGGTCCTCAGTTCTCCGTCGAACATCGCAACCCGATCACCTGCATCAATCCAAAAGTAGTTATATCCCCCCACGCCACCGGCCGCTCCGGTTGATCCATCACCCCCAACTGGTGGCGCCACCCGATCTGGGTCACTCGGTTGATTCAGGGCTTCAGTTCGAGCTGCTCGTCCCCCTTCGAGCCTTGACGCCTCTTCTGGGCTGTACACAGCGTCCTGGTCTCGGCGTCGTTGAATTGGAGTAATCGTTGCATTCGTCCAATTCCCCTGCAGGTCGGGTCGGCCATCAGCTGTGCGGGGCATGACCCATTGTCCGTCTGCTCGTGCCTGCACCTGTGCTGTTGTTTGGGATGAGAACCCAGAACTTGCGATCATCAACAAAACTGTTGAGGTCAATGTTGTGTGACGCATGTTCATCTTCCCTCCTCAGCCCCGATCGGATTCTTTCGGAGTTGGCCGTACATAAGTTCCTCGACAAACTCCACGCACTTGAATTGTCCCAGCCTTGCATCTTCGTTGACATGTCGATAGAGGGGCATGCGGATCATCCAGGGACGAGAGAACGTTTGTGGGTCCTCGATCGTAGCTTCATAAAGGATGTGGTTAGGGCCTGTCATCGTGTAGCGTTCAACCACGGTCATGGAGGCGCTGTGGTGATTACCAGCTCGATCAAACCATGTTTGGTCATTGAAGCCACTTCCTTCGGCTACGAAGGTATCCCCTTCCCAGTGTCCGACGGATTGACCCATCCAAGAATCAACTTGAGCAGGTCCGGGGTCCTCCATGTAGATGTTACGCAGGGCTCCAGCGTACTCGTATGCGATGAAGAAGTGGCTTGAGCTCTGAAAAATTTGGAACGGGAATGGCATGTACGTGGCCCTTGGAACACCGGGTAAGTAGCACTTAATCTCGGGGTCCCTTTCGCTCCAGTTTTCTTGATTCTCGATTTTCTTAGCTCGTGCTTCAGGCAAGTAAGGGATCTCACCACCCACAACAACTCCCACCCCAGATGGTACAGATCCGACAGCGCCGAATGCCAGAACGGGCTTGGCGGGCACGGGCACTACTGGTCCCGGTTGCATTTGCAGCGCCGCGCGGGCGGCATGTGGCTCAATGTCCCAGTGAGCATTGCCGAGCGCTTGCCAGATCCCATTCATATCAGGTCTTCCGTCCTGGGTCCTGGGAATCTCAGCTGTCTGGGCATCAGCAGACATTGCTGCCACAGCCGTGCAGGCCAAAATACTGAATGTGGTCCGACGCAGTGTCCTGACCAGTTTAATAAAAAAGTTTGACATCTAGAGAACCTCCGTCCGGTTTCCTGCGGACTATACCAGCCGAATGTGTGACACACTGTAAGATCTTGCTAGATCTCACTTAAGCTGCTGTTGTTAAAACGCGAATCTTCTTGACCTCAGTTGTTTGGGACTCCGAATACAAGTAAGAGGTTGCCGGGCATCTGACCGAACTGTCCATATCCACTGTTTACGAAGACAAGACCATTTGCAATGACCGGGCCGGGCCCATCGATAGAGCCACCTTCTCCACGAATGCCGTTGCTTGTTTGGAATTCCTGGACTGTATCAAAATCCCATAAGATTTGTCCGTTGCTCGTAGAGTAAGCACGGATATGGCCGTCTAGCCCTCCGGCGAATACGGCGCCAGGAATAACAGTCGGTGCAGCTGAGTTGGCTGGATAGCAGCCTTGACGTTCCTCACATGTATCACGTGGGGCGGGGGCAGACCAGACGATTTCTCCCGTCATCAGGTCTAGGGCATATAGACCAGGAGCAGCCACTTGGTCGGGGTGAACATCAACTATAACTGCATCACGATCTGCGTTGGCGGCGTATGCGAAATGTCCATCCGAAGCCATGCCCCAGTGGATACCCCCTAGGGCGCTACCTTTACCCACGCGAGTGGACCACAGAACGTCACCGTCAGCATCCGGATCCAGAGCCCAAACCATTCCAGATTTCTGACCAACGACCAAGATGTCACGCCCGTCTTCTCTGGTCACCAGGATGGGGGCCATCCCAAAGTCGAGATCTGGACCCGGAGGTGCGGGACAGTTTTGGCGATTCCGGAAGCCGGTACACGCCATGGTGAAGGCGTCCGATTCAGTGCCCTGGAAGGACCACGCGATTTCACCTGTCGCTATTTCTAGCGCGATGATCGCATCACTTGTAGTCGTAGTCGGCCGTGTATAGTTCTCTCCTGTGCCCACATAAACTCTCCCACGCGATACATCAATTGTTGGGCTCGACCATACCGGCGCTCCGGAGGGGGCCCAAAGCTGTGTTCCCAAGGCATTTAATCCTGCTTCTTCGGGGTAGCCAGGAATTACTCTGTGATACCAGAGTAGTGCTCCAGTTCTTTTATCAAGGGCCGCGACTGCTCCAGATGAAGTACAACATTCGTAGGACGGATCACCTCCCATGACGACCTCCATCGATGAGATCGGGATGAAGAGTCGGTTTCCGTAGAGTATTGGGCTCCCAGTGTTGTTGGATTCTGGGTGCCATCCTACTCGCTCCTTCCAAACTAGTGTTCCAGCATCTACATCGAGGGCGTAGGCATTTGTTCGAAAATCCACGAAGTAAGCCAGTGGGCGTCCATTATCATCTGCATCAATCAGAATAGCACCACGGATTCCCGCGTCAGCCTCAAATGTCCATCTGACACATCCTGTGCTGGTATCCACAGCGTAGACCATACCAAACTGATCACCAAATAGAGCAAGTTCGCCGACAACAGTGGGTTTGGTACGAATTTCGCTTGCATCTGGAAAAGCGAATGCCCAGAGGAGTTCTAGGCTCGGTATCTCTGATACGGTAAGGCCAGCACGGTCATCAGGCTGGAATCCTGTTCCCTCAAGATTTCCGCCAAAACCCATCCAGGATAACGATTCTACTTCAAATACTTGAGTGCTCTCTTCGGAACAAAAGGCAGTCGCTGGTAGTGTGGTCTCGGAGTAATCCCTGCCCGTAAGGACTTCCGCCACCATAATTCTTTGATCACGACTTAAGGCTGCACCCTCCGACTGCATGACCCCATCCTCTAAGGCCGATACAATTGCTCTGGGAGACAGTGAAGAGAGGGAGAATACACTTGGTGTTCGACCACTCTGAGCAGAACTGTGACACTCAGCACATGATTCTCCGAAGATCACCTCACCCTCCGATTGCAGGGCGGCCGCAACTTGTGCTGTGGTAACAAGGCCTAGCAACAAGACGGCTAAGGCACCAATCCCGCTGATCTTCTGCATCGACTTAGTTTCTCATATTGGGGGTGCGCAAGCACAGTTTTCTCTAATGGTCATGAATACCTTGGCAAGATGTGTCTTCGCCAGTCCCCGTCTTTATAACTCTGACTTTCATCCCAGTCGTGTTGAGCTCAGTGCCGGTGATCGTGTCGCCCTTGATGAAAGACTACGTGGATCAACGAGCCTGCCACGAATGCCTGATATAACTCTAGTCCCTGGCTCTGCCATTCTCCCAAGAATTCTATTCCAGCCACATATCCCAAGGCAGTCGCGACAGGTATGCTGACTACCGCTGCCGCAGCTGCAAGTTCGCCATGCCGTGGGGAAATAAGCCACCAGATCACGAGCCCTACTGGAATTCGATGTAAAGTCACTGCCGCTACGAACGGTCCACCGAGGACATCACTAGCTGGGGTAAAAGCGACACCCTCAAGGGCAGCGTGTAGAACTAAGCCCGAAAGGCCGAATAAAATGGCGAAGTTATCGGTCTGCGATGCCAGGGCGTTCGATACCCGTTCAAGAATGGTGGGTATGAGGATCCCGGAACCGACGATTAGTAGCGGGAGCAGGCTCTGTTCGGCCCAGGTATAGGGTAGAACTTGCCATAGTACGAGGAGCGGAACTGCCACATAGACAAAGCCATCGACGATTCGGACGGCCGCCGCTTGACTGTGTAGGATGTGGTACAGTGCTGCTCCCATGATGGGTGCAACCAGCACAGCTCCTAGGTACAGCATCTGTTCGTTGGCGGTGAGTCGGGTCTTTAGCGGATACCTACTATCCCTCGCACGGAGTCCATGAGCTTGGCCGAATCCCAGCCAATCCCATGGCGGAACACGATCTTAGTGCTATGTAAATTTCCTAGCTCTTCCAGGTCACCCTCTATCACCACTAGATCAGCTAGTTTTCCTGGCTCTATCGTGCCGACATCGTCTAGCACGCCCAAGACCTTGGCTCCATTTCCACTCATAATCTGAACAACTTCTGGTGCAGAGAAGCCAGCTTCGAGGAGTAGTTCATAATTACGCTGATCACCTAACCCCGGTGGGGCAGCGCCATATCCTGTTGGGTCCACACCAGCTGCCAAAGTCCCTCCTGCTTGAACAAACGCTCGTTCGTACTCCATCGCTTTGGCAAACGTTTCTGGATCGATTGCGCCCTGTCCCGCTCGTCGGGCGATAGCGATTTCTCGCACCTCCTCGGCGATCTCAGGCGCGAGCACTTGATATACGCGCTCATCGATCGGTGGACGGCCAGCGACTGAGATCTCGTATACCACGAGTGTGGAAGTCATTGCGACATCATTCTGGATCATGTCCTGGAAAGTCGCCTGCACATCTGGGCCGTTCACATCGAGATCTGCATAGGTGTTCCGGAAACCGGGCGGGCATTCGTCTGGAACCTTGTTAGGAGCATACTCGCTGTTAGCGAATAAACCGTGTTCAAGGTTGTCGATTCCAAGTGCAACCGCTTCCCGATAACCGACTGAGCACAAGTGTGCAGTGACCTTCACCCCGTGACGGTGTGCCTCTTCTATCGCTGCCCCGAGTTCAGCTCGTGAGATCCATGTATATGCTTTGAACCAGCTGACCCCCTCCTCCGCCCAGTAGCGCACGACCCGTCGCGCTTGTTCTGGTCCCTGGAGGCGCGTCATAGTTTGTGATCCCTGTTCACCCGTAAGATACGGGCCGGTCGCAAATATTGTTGGCCCGATTGCTCGTCCAGCTTCAATCTCCCGTTTGAGGTTTAGCTCCTCGTAGGGTGCCCTGGCACCAGTGGTACGAATTGTTGTAACTCCAGATGCGAGGTAAAGTCTGGATCCTGAAAATGACAGCTGTGCCGCACGACCCTGCCCGCCTGTGTAATAACTGTGATTATGCAGTCCGATTAACCCGGGAATAACCGTGTGTCCGGCAAGATCTACGCGGTTGGCACCGGTGGGGACCGATATATTTGAACCAACAGCTGTGATTCGGTCGCCCTCGATGAGGATTGTTTGCCCCGTGCGTGCTGGATCACCTGTACCATCTATTACCTTCGCATTTGTCAGTGCGGTGACCTGCCCACCAACGGCAATGAACTCCTGGAACGCTTGTGCGCGTAACGGAAGTACTCCGATCAATAGGACAGCAGTACATGTTAATACAGTGGCTACGGCTTTCATCTCAGTTTCCTTCGACGTCGATAACGAATTTCATACCGGACTCGAGATGCTCCGCGATGTGACAGTGCACCATCCAACGTCCGGGGTTAGAGAGTTCAAGGAGGATGTCTGTAGATGACCCTGCCGGCAACAGCACAGTGTCCTTCCAAACTAGATTCTTATTCACCACTCCATTCTGCTCGAGGATCAAGAACCGTTGCCCATGGATATGGAGTGGATGCTGCATTGAGTGAAAAGCCCCACGATCATTATGGATTCTAATTTTCACTACATCGCCGACCTGAAAGCTCCACCGGACTTCCATGTTTTCGTCACCTGTGCTGATATCCCGAAGGATCCACTCCACTTCAGCGCCAGTGGTTGCCCAATTCATCACCGGCATGGTTCCGGTCCATTCCACAGGGTTGAAGTAGACCCAGTCATACAACATTGATTGCTCTATCGCCGGGGGAAGGCTATCGACCTCAAGTGTCAACACTAGCTCGTGATCAATAGGGCGGTCGAAATGGCTGCGATATCGGTCAATGTCGGCGATGACATCTAGATTTGTGCGGAGTATTTCGAATTCCTGATGATGATCAAGTTCGGTTCGGGACTCGGACACCGTAATGGTCCCCAGAGTACTGATTTCCTCCAAGAACACACCCATCCTGTGATTGATGCCTTGAACATGGTTTGTGAGCTCGTATGAGCCCGCATCGTCGAACAATACTTCGACGATGTAACGTTCCGCTGGAGCTAGGACGATGCTTTCGACTACGACTTCATGTTCGAGTTTCCCAACATCAGATCCTACAACCTTTATTGGAACTACACTGGCATCCGGTTCCGTCTGCGACCGGAAAGAAATATTGAAAGTCCTTGTATTTGAGGCATTCGTGAAGTGAAATCGGACAACCTCTCCAGCGTTGGTCTCTAGACTGTACTCCGGTTCACCGTTCGTGATAAAGAAATTCCCAAACCGACCCATCAACATGTAGTTGGATGACTCAAGTCCAAATGGAGTTATACCGTCTTCTGTGAGTACGAGATCGTCCAGCATCACAACTTCTTCCCGGTTTACAGGGCTGTAGTAGTCGGTTGAGGTGGGCGTGACTAGCATGTTCCCTGCAAGTCCGAGTTCTTGTTGTAGGTCTTCCCGGTGGTGGGGATGATACCAATAGATGCCTGCATCCTTAAAATAGATTTGGTAACGGAATGTCTGCCCAGGTTGGACCGCCTCTTGGGTCAATCCAGGTACACCGTCATAGCGGTTGTCGAGGCGTACCCCGTGCCAATGAACTGCAGTGGGCAACGACGTTTCGTTCGTAAAGTTCACAAAAATCGTCACACCCTTTTTTACTTTGATAAGCGGCCCAGGGTGTTGATTATTAAAGGCGAGCATCGTGAGTTCACGTCCCTGAATCTCGCGTCGCACAAAGCCTGCGAAGAGATCGAGTGTGCCTCCGTCAGGGAGCTCAACAACTTCGGAAGGCAGTGCACGAGGGATATTAGCGGTGTTTGGTAGAAGGAGAGGCGATGATCGTGGCCGAGTTGCCATAACCCCAGGAAGCATAGGTACTCCCTCATACATTGGGGGCAAACTCCAGATATCTTCAGCTGAATTCATTTCCGATGGGCCCGCCTCTGCTGAAGGAGCGAGCGCCATAAGATCATGTGCCTCCATGCGACTCGAAGGTGAACGCCCCCGCAAGACCAGAGGACCACTTCGCTGATCTACTACTGACGATGCCTCTGCGGTAACAAGCACCATGAATTTATTGAATGAAACTTCTCCCAGGTTATTCTCACCGTTTGATACCGGGCCGAGCTTGATGACAGGGTCCAATTCAAGAGGGGTCGCCCACGCGATGTAGGTTTGATAAGGGCCGAGAGTCGAGGGGTCAGGCAATCCACTGATCCATGATCTGAGTTGGTGCCGGTGATGGCCTTGAGGAGTCACGGTGACCCCGAATGGGGACCACGGACGGGTTAGCTCAATAACGCCAACTGCGTCTCTGCCACTCGCAGTGGAGAAGAGATCGATACATAACAGGTCTGAGGCAGGACGATCTGACCGGGTTCCAGTTCGTGAGGGGCTCTCACTAATTGGCCTCAGCAATAGCCCTAGCCCCGTTACCGGAGGCCGGTCCTCACACAAAGGTGATACGCCAGGGATTTGCCCTACGGTCGCGACTGGAGCGGTGATCGCTAGCAGCGAGACTATAAAAGTCCGAGGTTGTAGATTGAACATGTAAGCAAGATGGTGTGTTCTGTGACCAGCAGCGAGAAGGGTGCAGAACGCCTGGGCTATTCAGGGGAATCAATTGAAGAGAAGAAGCAGTAATTGTTTCTGACAATAGGCAATAGCAAGGTTGAGATGAGAGGGAAGGGGACATGATCACTGTTAAGAATGTCGAAACAGTAAGAAACTATGCGGTAACTTTTATGCTGCTCATTGCGGTCGGCTGCACCGTAGCTGACCTACCCAAAAGTGCTACTGTAACTGTTGAAGCAACTGCACCGGACGACCTTTCCCTGGTTGTCTCAACCCGCTTCCGGACAGTCGATGACACCAGAGTCTTTGGTAATGCGGATACGATCCAAATTATCGGCGACTACACTCAGGTTTATGCACTAAATGAAGAAGCTCGTATTTCGGCTACACTTATTAACAATGGTGAGTTACCGGAGGTAGTGAGGCTGGCAATCTCTATCGATGGGACTGTCCAATTTGACCGTAGTGGGACTTTGGAGCCCGGAGAGTCTTTGCCTTTCGAATATAAATGGGTGATCAGACGCCCTTAACAGCTGCTTGCAACCCCAAGCTACACTCAAGTGCAGGTTCTAGAACGGTTCTGAAAGAGGTCAGTTTTGGCGTTGACGCACTCTCCGTTCGAGATCAAATTTAGCCTCGCCTAAATTTATTGGTATTTTGGTTGTAGTGTCTGCTCCCTTATGGTTGATCCACTCTTCGCTCTTACAGTTTTTGCTGGCTCAGTGACGGTTCTGGTGGTCGTGTTCTGGCCTCGGAAGGGCATCTACGCTCGTCTGTCACAGAGTTTTCGCTTGACGAAACAGGTGCAACTTGAGGATGCACTGAAGCATTTTTATATGTGGGAACAGGCTGGTCGGACACCGACGCTTGAGAGTCTCGCGGGTCGGCTGACGATTTCTACTGATGATGCAGCTAAGCTTGTGACTCGACTAACCGAATCAGATTTTGTCCACCCAGGAAGAGAAGGCCTGACTCTCACCAAGGCTGGGCGAGAATCTGCTCTGCGACTGGTCAGGACACACCGTCTGTGGGAACGGTACCTTGCAGATCGGACAGGAGTTCCTGCATTAGAGTGGCATGATGAAGCTGAAATAATGGAACACAGTCTTTCAACTGAGCAGACTGATGCGTTATCCGCTCGGCTAGGCCACCCACGTTGGGATCCTCATGGTGACCCTATTCCAACAGCTAGTGGTGAATTGCCAGAAGTCGAACAACTGAACCTGGGCCTAGCCCCTCTAGGAACCGCATTGGAGGTGATCCACCTCGAGGATGAGCCTCGGGAGATCTTCAATGGGTTACTGAAGCACGGTTTAGTACTCGGTGGTCGGATCGAGGCAATAGAGAAGGACAACAGACAAGTTCAGGTTCTAGTGGATGGAAGTGCGCGGCGGATTAATATGGTGGAAGCACAAAACGTTACTGTGCGGGTTCTACCTGAAGGTCAGTATACAAGCAGCAGCCCCGTAACTTTGGCTGATCTGGAGCTTGGGGAAACAGCACGAGTCATTGATATCTCTCCTGCGTGTCGGGGTAGTGAGCGAAGACGTCTTCTCGACCTTGGGGTAGTTGGGGGTACAGAGATCAGAGCAGATATGAAAAGCGCGGCCGGAGATCCAGTGGCGTATCTGATTCGTGGGGCGCTCATCGCTCTTCGCGAAAGCCAAGCTGCATGGATCAGAATCGAAAGAGTAGAGTCTCTCGTTGAGGTGGCTGAGTGATGCCGGCCCTTACAGTTGACCCGTGTGTCTCCTGTGCACAGCATCGTGCAAAGAGCCTGGTCCGTTTGGGCATAAGCACTGACAAGTGGGATTACCTGATTGCCCTCGCCGGAAACCCTAATGTCGGTAAGAGCACGGTCTTCAATGAGCTTACGGGTCTCCGGCAGCACACTGGCAACTGGCCAGGGAAGACCGTAGTGCGAGCTGAGGGTGCGTTTGTTCATGAGGGCAAGCGAGCCAAGGTTGTCGACCTACCTGGTACGTACTCACTACTAGCTGGTAGTGCGGACGAGGAAGTAGCGCGGGACTTCGTTTTGTTTGGTCGACCGGATGTGACTGTTGTGGTTGTGGATGCTACTAGGCTTGAGCGGAACCTGAACCTGGTCTTGCAGATTCTGGAGATCACTGACCGAGTTGTCGTTTTCCTCAACTTAGTAGATGAGGCCCGCCGACACGGTATTGCTGTGGACCCAGTGAAGCTTGAGCGGGAACTAGGAGTGCCCGTTGTTCAGGGTATCGCCCGAGAGGGGATCGGGATTGATGATCTTCTCTCCGCTGCCCATCAAGTCGCCCTGAGAACAGATGCTGTAACTGCCGTCCGGGTTGAGCAACATACAGCTGAAGTTGAAGCTGCCCTGGATCAGTTGGTCCCAGTGATTCACGATGCATTTCCAGATATCCCGAATGCGCGATGGGTGGCTCTTAGACTTCTAAATGCCGACGAAGCTGTCGAGGGGGCTGTTCATTCTGGTGAGTTAGGGCAACTGGCTCATGATGAGTCAGGTGCATTAGTCGAGATTGCTGCAGCGGAAGTACGTCAGAGGGCGCTAAAGAAGGCGATAAGCCTAAGGTGGAGTCTTCCCTCAAATTTCCAAGATGTTGTAACACGCCGTGCTTACGAAGTTGCTGAACAGATAGCAGCACGGGTCCAGGTCAGAGGACTCAAGAAGGCGGGTCTCGCTTTCGACCGAAAGATGGACGAGTGGCTTACCAGTCGGATTTTTGGTTTCCCTCTCATGCTGCTCATTCTTGCAGTAGTGTTTTGGCTCACGATCGAAGGTGCAAATGTCCCATCTTCCATTTTGGCAACAGTACTAATTGATAACGGGCACAGTGCACTGAAGGCTCTCTCGCTAGGTATTGGGGTGCCCTGGTGGCTTGATGGCTTGATGTTGGACGGGGTGTATCTCGCTACGGCATGGGTGGTAGCTGTCATGCTACCACCCATGGCGATTTTCTTCCCGCTTTTTACTCTTCTGGAAGATTTTGGTTATCTGCCTAGGGTAGCGTTTAATCTGGATTCACTCTTCCGTAAAGCTGGAGCGCACGGCAAACAGGCTCTGACGATGTGTATGGGATTCGGCTGTAACGCCGCCGGTGTAGTAGCTACCCGCGTTATTGATTCTCCTCGGGAGCGCCTAGTCGCGATTATTACAAATAATTTCTCTCTATGTAATGGTCGCTGGCCAACCCAGATTCTGATCGCAACGATCTTTATTGGCGCGCTGGCGCCGGCACAACTAGGCGGCTTAATCAGTGCTGGTGCCGTTGTGGGCATAGCACTTCTAGGGATCGTGATGATGTTTTTTTCGTCTTGGGTTTTATCTCGGACTGTGCTTCGTGGGGAAGCGACGAGTTTCAGTCTGGAGCTACCTCCCTATCGTCCTCCACAGGTTTGGCAAACACTCTATACCTCGATTATCGATCGGACACTGATTGTGCTCTGGCGGGCGGTGATTTTCGCGATCCCGGCTGGGGCGTTGATTTGGTTGATTTCGAACATCAACCTCGATGGTATAAGTCTGGCACATCATGCAGTGGGTTGGCTTGATCCGGTTGGGCTTCTCCTCGGCATGAATGGAGTGATCCTAGTGGCTTATGTAGTAGCAATTCCAGCCAACGAAATTGTGATTCCAACTGTTCTGATGCTGACGGTTTTGACCGGTGGATTTGCTATGGGAGAAGGGGCTGGTGTCATGTTTGAGCTCAACAGTGTAGGCGCCACAGGTGACCTATTGAGAGCGGGTGGCTGGACACTACTGACTGGGGTCAACTTGATGCTCTTCAGCCTTCTACATAACCCTTGTTCTACAACGATCTATACGATTTACAAGGAAACTCGCAGCACAAAGTGGACTGCGGTCGCTACACTAATGCCACTGGCGATGGGGTTGATTGTGTGCTTTCTAGTCACGCAGGTATGGAGGCTTGTGGCGGGTTGAACTGACTATTGCTAGTTAACAATAAGTTTTTTTAGGGGATCTCGATGTTTGATTTAAGTGCATTGCTCCAGGTGGCTACATCGGTGATTGCGACATGGGCGCCGAAACTAGCTGGTGCGGCTGCGGTTCTGGCTATTGGCTGGTTTTTCGCTGGATGGGCAAAGCGTTTTTCAATGAAAGCTCTACAGGCGTCTGCGCTAGACGATATTCTGGTGCCGTTTATGGCTGGTATGATCTATGTGACCACTATCGCGCTTGTCGCAATTGCAGCGGTTGGCGTACTCGGTGTGAATACTACTTCGTTCGTGGCAGTGCTCGGCGCGGCCGGTCTGGCCATTGCGCTAGCATTCCAGGACACTTTTTCGAACTTTGCGGCGGGGGTGATGCTTCTGACCTTCCGGCCCTTCAACGTTGGGGATGCAGTCGAGGTCGGCGGTAGTGTCGGAACTGTTCGAGAGGTTGGGATTTTCACCTGCCTTCTCACTACAGGTGATAACGTCCATATACGGGTTCCCAACTCAAGGATCTTCGGACAGACGATCATCAATTATTCTGGAAGCGATACGAGACGCGTTGATCTTGTTGTGGGTGTGAGTTACGACGATGACCTGAGTGTGGCAGTCAGGATATGTAAGGAATTATTAGCATCAGATGAAAGGGTGCTTGATGAGCCCGAATCCGTTGTCGCGGTCCACGAACTTGCTGACTCGTCCGTCAATCTTGTGGTCAGACCATGGGTGAGTACCCAGGATTATTGGTCGGTTCGCTGGGACTTAACTCGAGCGCTGAAGGAGAAACTGGAGGAGGCTGGTTGCTCACTACCTTATCCGCAGAGTGATGTGCACCTGCATCAGCCAGTTATATCGGATTAACCCTTTTAGGTGTCATTGGATTAGGACATCAACGCTGAGGTCTATTCTCCCCGCGTTGCCTCGGGACATTGGTACTAGGCGTTGCGTTTACGGGCAGCAGAGTTGAGATTCAATCTCATTCTCAATCTCTTCCTCTCTTGTTATAGAGGTTAGGAGCAAGTCGCGAGTGGGTTTGAACGCGCCAAAATCAATGTTAGGCTCACGGAACGAAGAAGCGGGCGGCGAATTGCGTCTCGGTGACATCCCTTTGAGCCAGACGGTCGAATTAGTGCGCATTGATTTGCCTACTGAACGAGCAGAGCCCCTGCTCGAACGAGGCATGCTACCTGGGTGCCGGATTTGTCCAGTGCGATCATCACCTACAGGGGATCCGATAGTATCGGTGGACGGATCACTATTGGCACTTCGGCGCGAGACGGCAGACTGTCTCTGTGTACGTCTTCTAAGCGACGTCTCCTAAGAGATCTAATAAGTCACGAATCCCTTGCGTGACCCCAGTACGACGGCGGAAGGCACCACCCTGACTGGTGCTCAGGTGGAGAATGAAACCCGCTCTCCTCTAATCGCGCTGATTGGGCCACCGAACTCAGGAAAAACTACACTTTTTAATCGCCTAACCGGGCTTCGGCAGAAGGTAGCCAACTACCCGGGTGTTACCGTAGAAAAGTACGTGGGCCAAGTCCAGTGTGACAGCGAGCGAAACGTTGAGCTTGTTGACCTTCCAGGGGTTCACGGCTTTTCTGCCCGAACGCTAGATGAGCGAGTGACTCGGGATGTGCTGGAAGGCCAAGTTGAAGATCTTCCTGCCCCCGATGCAGTAGTAATGATCGTTGATTGTACACGGCTCGAGAGCCAACTCATGCTCGTTGAGCCAGTACTGAAGCTCGAGATTCCAACGCTGCTGGTGCTCAACATGTGGGACGAGCTAGAAGAACGTGGCGGAAGCCTGAACGAGCTGGAGTTAGCTGACCTGCTTGGCGTTGAGGTCGTCAAAACCAATGCACGCGTGGGGCTAGGGGTTGAGGAGGTTAAAGAGTTTCTCTCACAAGTGGAGGTTCGCGAATCAGGCCTACCTCTTCCTGAGCATGTGCTAAGTAATGTGCCACGTGGTGTTCCATTGCCCATGATCGATGCCTTTACCGCCCGTCGCAGGCGTTTAGATAAGGTGGTGGATCGTGCCAGCTTTGTTTCGCCTGGCCCTGCACAATCGACCAATGCACTCGATTCAGTGTTCCTGCATCGGATCTGGGGCCCGCTCGTCTTCTTGGCAGTGGTGGTTGTTGTTTTTCAGTCGATCTTTACATGGGCTGTGCCGCTGATGGATGGGGTAGATCTCTTGATCACAACTTCAGGGGAGTGGCTAGCTAGCAGGCTCTCTGACGGTTGGTTTCGGTCTTTGTTGATCGATGGTGTGTGGGCAGGGGTTGGTTCTGTCGTAATTTTCCTTCCCCAGATTCTTATCCTTTTCCTTTTTCTTGGTATTCTTGAAGATTCCGGTTACATGGCGAGGGCGGCTGTTATCGCAGACCGAGTCATGTATAGAGTCGGCCTCCAAGGGAGAGCGTTTCTTCCTCTTCTTTCTGGTTACGCATGTGCGATTCCGGCGATCCTGGCTGCGCGAACCGTGGAAGATGAGCGAGATCGCCTTGCCACGATTTTCATCACACCTTTTATGACGTGTTCGGCACGTCTTCCTGTATATGCCTTACTTATCGCTGCATTTATCCCAGAAGGCCGTTTGTTAGGGCCATTTCTGGGTTATCGGGCAGCAGTGCTGCTTGGGCTTTACGGTCTTGGTATTGCAGCAGCGGTAGTAACCGCATTTCTCCTCAAGAGAACGCTGCTTCGGGCCCAGCCCGGATCATTCGTGATGGACCTCCCATCTTACCGGTTGCCTTCGGCTAGATCCATCGGTCTTCGTTTACTGGACCGAAGCAAGATATTTCTGAGAAGAGCCGGCAGCATCATATTCGCTGTCGCAATCGTACTCTGGGTGCTGACTCAGTTTCCGAGAACAGATGCTGGCCCACCCCTCATCGAGGACAGTGCATTGGGGCGGATCGGTCAGGTGATAGAGCCTACTATTGAGCCACTTGGCTTTGATTGGCGAATCGGCGTTGGGCTAGTCACATCGCTGGCAGCACGAGAAGTGATTGTGGGAACACTCGGGACCATTTACGGGGTTGAGGATGCGACTGATGACTCGATCACGCTCCAAGAAACATTGCGGCGAGACCTAACGCTCCCCTCTGCAATTGGGCTTCTCGTATTCTTCGCGTTTGCACTCCAATGCATGTCGACGGTTGCCGTCATGCGTCGTGAGACCGGAGGCTGGAAATGGCCGATACTCCAGTTCTCTTACATGCTTTTCTTGGCATACTCAGGAGCGTTCATCGCAGTACGCATCTTCTAGTAGGATCTAATGGATCTTGGTTTGGGAGCTGGTAAGCGCGTGACTATGGTGACAACCCGCCCATCGGGCGGGTTGTCACCATTCAGGTTATAACCCGTAAGAACTCGAGCCCTTAGTTACCAGATCCGAGAATAGCATTCGCATCGCGAGTGATTTCATCCAGCTCAGCCCGAAGCACCTCGTGACGTGCAATCGCATCACGGCCGATCTTCATGTCAACTCGTGCAGTCATTCCTTGGAGGTAGGTAATATGATCTCTGAGCCCGGGACTACTGTAGCGGATCGGTGCTGTAATGAGCTTTTCTGCAATTGGGGTTATACGACGCTGTAGGTTGGCATCACCAGTGTTCTGTGCGCTTCGGACCCGCTCGATCAGTGCGTCCACTTCAGCCACCATAGCGTTCATTTTCTTGTTGTGATCGTATTGCTCATGGAGGTCCGCGACACTAACGCCGCCTGCCTCTACGCGCGGATCGATGAGTACGCTGAACTGCTGAGTTTGCGACTCACCTCCCACGCTCAGTCGGACCTGATATTGTCCGGGTGGTACGGGTAAGCCTTCGGTGTCACGAACATCCCACACCATACGATTGAAACCTGCGCTAGTCGTTACTGATGGTGCAGGTGCACCTCCACCACGTCGGCCGAAGCCTCCACCACGACCGCCTCCACCCCTTGGGGGTTGGGCACTGCTATAAGAGTTCACGGTACCCCCTGCTTGATCGAGGATATCCAAGGTGACTGTGCCCGAAGTAGGTGTGGGCAGATAGTAGTCAATATTCGGACCAAGCAGATGGGCTGCTGTCGCAGTCCGATATCCATCTTTTGGAACGAATAAATGACTTTCTGCAACTGTCACTTGTGATGTGATCTGATGCAGTGCCGAAACATTGTCGAGAATCCAGATTGCACGGCCCTGGGTGGCGATCACCAGGTCCTTGTTCTTCACTTGAATGTCATTGATTGGGATGTTGCCAATATTCAAATGGAACGGCTGCCAGTTGCCTCCATTGTTGAACGAGACGAAGAGGCCGAATTCCGTGCCAGCATAAAGTAGTCCTTCACGGTCTGGATCTTCACGTACGACCCTCGTTGGCCAGTCTGCTGGGATTCCGTTATCACCAGTTGTGAGGTGAGACCAAGTCTGACCATAGTCATCAGTCCGATATATGTAGGGTGCGTAGTCGCCCAGTAGATAGCGGTATACGGCGTAGTATGCTGAGCCACGCCGGTGTGGTGAAACGTCGATCCATGCTACGCGGCCACCCTCCGGAAGGTCAGGTGGTGTAATGTTCTGCCAACTATCTCCGTCGTCTTGCGTAATATGGAATGGACCATCGTTGGCACCGGTCCATATGACGCCCGCCTGGTGAGGTGATTCTTGTACCGCATAGAGCGTGCTATAGAATTCCTCACCCGTAACATCCCTCGTTATAGGTTCTCCACTTGCACCCTGAGCATGCGGTGGAAAGGCTGTCAGATCCGGGGACATCGTTTCCCATGTGACGCCCATGTCACGAGAGCGGTGCAGGTGCTGTGATCCATAGTAGATGACACTAGGATCGTGCGGCGATAGCTCCATTGGGGATACGCGTTGAAAACGAAGGATCAGGTCACGACCAGCGTTACCGTAGAGAGACTGCGCTCCTACCCAGTACGGCTTAGACTGACCTGTTTCCCGATCCTGAACTGCAAATTGACCTTTGCAAGAGCCATAGACGATGTTGGGGTACGTCGGATGCGGTACGACTGGGCCGGTCTCACAGCCCGGACCAGACCACCAATCGACATTTCTTTCGCCCCCTTCTGCGGTGCTCGACATAATATGTGTGCCGTCGTCTTGCTGAGCCGCGTAGAGCCGATACGGGAATCGATCGTCAAGGTGGATGCCATAGATTTCTGAAGTCGGTTGGTTGTACTGCGTGGACCAGGTCTGACCTCCATCGTAGGAAACGTTTGCACCACCGTCGTTGGCCTGGACCATCGTATTACCGTCATTCGGGTTGACCCAGATGTCATGGTTATCCCCATGTGGCGTAGGCATCCTGGTTACCGTCCGTCCACCATCAGTCGATTTCCAAAAGCCCTCCGCGCCAGTATATACGACATCTGCATTCGTAGGATCAGTGCCGAGAGTTGTGTAGTAGAAGGGCCGTTGGATCATGGCGCCCTCATCATTTACCAGCATCCAATTCTGGCCTGCGTTATCAGAGCGATACAACCCTCCCCCAGGCTTAGCCTCTACGAGCGCGTAGATACGATCTGGATTTGCGTCTGTCACTCCCATATTTGCTTTACCGATCAATTCGCTGGGGAGGCCGCTCATGATGCGGTCAAAACTTTCTCCACCATCGGTGCTCTTGTAGAAGCCGCCCTCATATGAGCCGCTGATGATAGTCCAAGGCTTACGTTCGATGCGGTTCATCCAGGCATAAACCACACTTGGATTGCCAGGTTGAATCTCTACGTCCATTGCGCCAGTGCTGTCCGAAACGAAGAGTGTATTGCGCCAGGTCTCACCGCCATCCGTCGTCTTGTAGATGCCCCGTTCGGAGCTTGGCTTGAATGCGTCACCGTTTGCTGCGACCCAAACCGTGTTCGGGTCAGTAGGGTGAATCTTCAGGGCACCAATTTGCCCCACGCCATAAAGACCAGCGAATGACCATGTCTCGCCACCGTCCGTTGTTTTATAGACCCCACGTCCAGTAGAGACGTTGCTACGTAAACCATCCGAACCAGTGCCGAAGTAGATGATATCCGGGTCAGAGTCAGCTACCGCAATTGCTCCGCTTGACCCCACTGGAACCTGGCCATCAGTGATTGGCTCCCAGTTTTCACCTCCGTCAGTCGTCCGCCACAAGCCACCCGAAGCGACACCCATGTAGAAGGTCTGAGGCTGGGATGGTACGCCAGTTACAGTGGTCACACGCCCACCCTGTAGGGGCCCCACCTGACGGTACTGCATTCCCTCAAAGAAGGATGGATTCACTCCGTTCATCATTGGCACACTTTGCGACAATACAGGTGCTGGTGTGAAGAGGAGCATCATTCCCATCAAGGTCGCAGCAGCTCTTTTGTACATATCTCCGCTCCAAAAGGACGGTTGGTAATTAGTGAGGCTCACGTCGACTCCATGTAGGATCGGCGTAATAGACGCATTGTGACGGCGGGTGGTGATCCCGGCAAGGAGGGACTCAGGAAGTGGGTGCACTCTGCAAGGGCACCCACTCACCTTATCTCCCTGACTTTTCAGCTTTCTGAAGAAGGGTTCAATCCCGGGGCTGAATAAGACCGCTACCTTGGACAAAATCGTGAGCTAATACCTGATCAAGTTCACTGATTACACGGTCTGCGTTGCTCCCCGAAAACGACATTGGGGGCTTAATCTTGATAACGTTGTGATCAGGCCCGTCAGAACTCAGGAGGATACCCCGTTTTTTCAGGTGGGCCACAACGTACTGGGCGATCTCTGGAGCAGGTTCGAGAGTTTCACGGCTGTTGACGAACTCGATTCCCAGAAATAAACCGCGACCTCGAACGTCACCGATACAGCCATGAGACCGCATCAGTGTATCAAGTCCAGTTTTGAGGGCTGTTCCAACTGTCGTTGCATTGGCCTGAAGCTTTTCGTCCTCGAGGATATCTAGAACTGCAAGGGCGATCGCAGCTGACACGGGATTTCCACCGAAGGAACTGAAGAACTCCATCCCGTTGTCGAAGGCTTCAGCGATCTCTCGAGTCGTAACTACAGCGCCAATCGGGTGGCCATTACCCATCGGTTTACCCAGTGTGACAATGTCGGGGATAGCTCCTTGGGTCTCGAACCCCCACATGTGACTGCCCAATCGACCGAAGCCAACTTGAACTTCATCAGCTATACATAAAGCTCCGGCAGCGCGGGCGTGCTCATAAGCAGCAGTGAGATAGCCTTGTGGTGGCTCTATCTGTCCCGCACAGGATAAGAGACTCTCAGAAAGGAACGCTGCGGGGCGGTGGCCTTCCGAGTCTAGTTGTCGGAGAACTTCTCCGACATCTGCTGCGTAGAGAGTTGCTCGTGATGGGTCGTCACGGCGATAGCGTCCCCGGAACTCGTCTGGTACCAATGCTGTTCGAGTCCATGATGGGGGGGCATGTCCTCCGCTACCCGTGAACTTGTAGTGACTGATATCGATGAGTCCTCGGGTGTTTCCGTGATAACCGCCCTCGAGTGTGGCTATACCCGTGCCATCGGTATAGGTACGGGCCATGCGCAGAGCTAGCTCGTTCGCCTCGCTGCCCGAGTTAACGAACAAGCAGACGGATAACGGTTCAGGAAAAAGTTTAGAGAGCCGCTCTGCGTACTCTATTATAGCGTCGTGTAAGTACCTTGAATTGGTATTTAGAACGCCCATCTGTTTTTGGCCGGCCCCAACCACGTGCGGGTGCTCATGTCCTACATGAGCAACATTGTTTACGCAGTCCAAGTAGCTTCGGCCCAGAACATCGAATAGGTAAGATCCCTTGCCACGTACGATATGGATTGGCGTCTCGTAAGAGAGGCTGAGATTAGGTGAGAGAACTTGTTTACGACGTTCGTAGAGCCCACTGGACTCCGTGTATGTGGTTTCTAAGGGCAGGTTTAAGATCAGGTTTGGGTCAGGACAAAATGATGCCCATACATTGCGGTCTCGGGGCAGCGCCACTCCGGGAAAGTTCCCTTCAAACCCCATTAAATCAGTGATAATCTGGAAGTGCAGGTGTGGCGGCCAATCCCCATTTTCAGGATAAGTTCCAATCCGAGCGATGGGCTGTCCCGGATCGATAGAATCACCGGTTTTGAGGTTTTCCACAGACGCTCTTTCTAGGTGTCCATAAAGAGTCCAGAATGGCCCTGACGGCGAACTATGTTCCAGGATCACAGTTGGCCCATAGTCCAAACGATTCTTGTTCTCTCTTACGGTATGTACCTGACCGGCTAGAGGAGCATGGATTGCCGTACCAGGTTCTTGAAAGATGTCGATCCCAAGATGAATCGTCCGCCTTTCACGGGGGTCCCCTAATCGACCTTCAAACGCATCAGAAAGATAAAATCCCCGGGGTTCCATGAAGCGTCCTATACCTAGCATTAGGCCATCAGATCGCATTTTCTCGGACACTCGATTGCTAAAATCTGCGGAGTCATCCGAATCCTTGCCGGTAAGGTCAGGACTTGAGATGCTTAGATCCAAGATTCCCAAGACATTTGGGTCTTTGGGTAGTGTCACTACATCTTCGAAACTCTGACTCTCAAGCCACTTTTGGAGCTGAGGACTCTGGGAGCATGGCTCCAGACCACAGGCTTGTCTTAGAGATCCAGTACTGACCTGCCGCGGAATTTCAGCGAGCAATGAAAGTGTTTTCCATGCGTCAGCTTCTGAGATTAGGTGATATGGGTCTGTGTCCCCGTGGTTTCTTCTCAGCGAGGCTATGCAGACACTCTGTCCTAGTCTTGCACAGACGAGCGTCATTAAAACATCTATCTCAATGTCTAGAAGTGGTTGGACGGCGTAGTAACCTCGGGTGATTTCCGAGGCGGCTAAAAGAGGGTCGGTGGTCCCGAGAATGCCATACGCTATTGCGATCGCCAGATCAAAAACTCGCGGGGCGGAATGAGCATCTCCCAGGTCTATAATCCCGCTGACGCATGCCTGGCCTTCTTTATTAAGGGAGACGAGAACATTGTGGTCGTTCACGTCTCCGTGGATGATCTGTGAGCCAAGACCTAGAAATTCCCTTTCGTTATCCAGGAAGTCCTCGAGCGTTAATTCGATGAGCGCCCGCTGTGAGCTGTCCAGGGCACTCAGGCCCTTTTCCATAATGTTTCCTGCTTGGCCCAGTGCCCACTCAAAGTTGATTCTGGGTGGAGGGTGATCAGGGTAAGCTCCGAGCACACTTCCAAGTTCCGCCATCCGTTCACCAAGATTCATCAGGAGCGCATCTGGGCGCGGGTTGATTTTCGCCAGTAGGGTTCCAGGTAGGAACTCAAGAATCCTTAGTCGGTAGTGCTGTCCGTGTTGATTTTCGTGGGTTATTAGGCTGGCGCCAGAAATTGCCGGAATGACACTGGGAATTAGGCCATTTGTGTCGTTACTGAGCCGAGTGATCATCTCGGTCTCGAACTCTAGAATCTCGTGGACTTCATCAAGTGAACTAACTTTGACTACGTGCTTCTGGGCCTCCGGAGATTCGAGCAGGAAATTCTGGTCCCGGTCCCCTGGAAGAGGATGAAGGGTGCCCTCAAGTCCGTAATACTCCTGTACTGAGTCGGCTACTTCTCTGTCGCTGAGTCTGGGGGGTTCTTGGAGATACGTCATGTCTATTGCGGTGCGACGTCAGGGTTAGTACTAGGGCTACGGACCCCGTATTGAACGGATTCTCTGGGCGCGGAAGATGCTGGAGACTGCGGCCGACATCAATGATTGATGACTTACCGTCAGTTCTGGCTAATGTCGAGGATACGTGATGGTACTTGAGTAGGACAGATCAGTGTTCTTAGCGCAAAGAAAGCGTTTGGTAAGGTCAATTCCCGCCTGGGCGACCCCTTGCTAAGGCCCTGTAATATTCTTCAACTAGTTCACGATATC
>CAWVZF010000031.1:0-23437 GCA_963934665.1 uncultured bacterium
GGCCACCGTGCCTGGCACGGCCTGAGTCCTTCACTAATCTTGGGTGGTGGGATCACGTTTGACACAGCTGAGCAGGACCCAATCGAAGAAACCCTAGATGCGGCTGACCGCTTCGAGTTGGGTAAGAGTTTTGTCGGCTCACTTGGTCTGAGCACTCACTGGTATCTGAGTGATCAATTTACACTTCGTGGGGACGGACTCTTCTCCCTATCTAGGCTAGGTACACCCCCTGGGTTCAGTGACGCCGCGCGTGGGTTTGAGGGAGTAGAGAAAGCAGAATGGGTACAGGGGCTCAGTTTCGCTGTTACAGCACTCTTCCGCTGGTAGTACCTGTCCGGTGAAGAAACAGGAAACCCAGTTCGAAGTTCGCTCAGCAGACTGGCTCACTTTGAAGCAAGCTCAAGAAGTGATCCTCTCCTCAGTTCAACCTCTCTTATCTGAAGAATTACCAGTCCAGGCTTGTCTCGGTCGCGCGCTCTCTCAAGACCTGGTGGCGCGTGCGACACTTCCTCCTTGGGATAACAGCGCGATGGATGGATATGCAGTTCGTGGAGAGGAGATTTCGCACGCCGGACCTTCAACCCCTGTTGGATTGTCCGTGACAGGCGTGGTTCATGCTGGAGACCAACCTGGGTCGAGTGTAGGAGAAGGGGAAGCAATACGGATAATGACTGGAGCCCCTATACCACCAGGAGCTGACTCGGTTGTCCGAGTTGAAGACACTGACTCGGAGCATACACCAGGAATAGTGAATGTCTTGAACAACCGTGACGAAAAACGAAACATTCGACCTGCTGGGCAGGATATGCAGCTAGGGGACCAGGTACTCGCTGCCGGTACCACTGTCACTTCAGGAACAGTAGGACTCCTGGCAGCACTTGGTATGGAAAACGTTCCGGTGGTGAGACAACCTTCCGCCGGCATACTTCCGACTGGTGATGAGCTTCGTACACCAGAGAGATATGAGGATGTTCAGCGGGGAGAGGGAATACCAGAGTCGAATGGTCCAATGCTCGCCGCTGCTGTCACTGGCGCTTCTGCGATTCCCTTTCCATTAGGAATCGCTTCAGACGATCCGGAAACTCTCCGGGAGCTAATATCTAAAGCCGCTGACACTGATGTCCTCGTCACTATCGGTGGCGCTTCCATGGGAGAAGCGGATCTGGTTAAAGCGATTTTAGAGGAATTCGGATTTGAGCAAGACTTCTGGCGAGTCCGTATACGGCCCGGAAGCCCCTTCGGGTTTGGACGACTTCCCCGCGGAGATACATATCAACCGGTCTTCAGTCTCCCAGGAAATCCCACATCCGCATTCGTTACCTTCGAACTCTTCGTTCGTCCGTTTCTGCTGGCAATGGGCGGCCACAAGAAGATCTTTCGACGGACACTCCGTTGTCAGGCCGCTGAACCTCTCAAAGGGCCCGGTGAACTCAGCCATTTCCTGCGTGTTCGGCTGGACTCATCCACGGTGCCCCCTAAAGCTCATATCACAGGGCCACAGGGTTCAGGTCTTACAAGAACTCTAGCAGACGCTGATGGGCTCGCAGTGGTATCAGAGAATCAGACTGAGATCGCTGAGGGTGACGACGTCGATGTGATACTGCTAGCTGATACACCGGGTGCAGAGAGCTACGCTAAGAGTGAGGTCTCTACGGGATAGTCTCTAGCTTCTTGGTTAATCTTCGGACTTGAGTGCGTTGATCGCCTCAGTCATGCGAGGGATTACCTCAAAGAGATCTCCGACAATCCCATAATCCGCCATACTGAAGATCGGGGCATCTGGATCTCGATTTACTGCTACGATCGTCTGAGAGGTGCGCATACCTGCCAAATGTTGGACAGCTCCAGAAATCCCAACTGCGATATAAAGCTTTGGGGCAACTGTTTTTCCAGTCTGACCAACTTGTTCAGCGTGTGGCCTCCACCCCGCATCTACGACTGCTCTAGATGCGCCAAGTGCCGTATCTGGACCAATCACATCCCTCAATTCTTCAAGCACTCCCCAGTTTGCAGGATCCTTCAGCCCACGTCCTCCTGAGACAACCACCCCAGCTTCAGAGACATCAACCGCACCTTCGGCCACACCCTTCCGCTCAATTACACGCACACGCCATGCCTCAGGGTCTACGTTAGGTATGAACTTGGATACCTGGATCTCGGAGTCATAATCACCAACAGGAAAAACATTTGGTCGAATAGTAACTATCACTGGGTCCGCATCTATCGAAAACCTGGTAAATGCCTTTCCCGAGTAAACAGGTCTGGTAAACACAGGTATCCCATCTTGTACTTCCATGCCGGTAACATCTGACCCTAGCGGGACATCAAGTTCCGCAGCCACCCTCGGAGCCAAATCTTTTCCAAGACTGCTTGCCGAGAAAATCAAGGCCCTGAAATCTCCACTTCTCAGATGGTCTACAACTACTGGCAAATAGGCTTCTGGATTGTACTCAGACAGTGCTTCATGCTCTGCAACAGCCACTGATGTCGCACCAGCAGCGGAGAGTCCTTCCGCCGCAGTCGTCAAACCTGAACCGCCAAGAACCAAGGCACTAGCTGATCCACCGATTTCGCTAGCAAGCTGAGCTGCCGTGCTTACAACTTCACGGGCTCCGCCACCTATTTGCCCTTCTCGCTGTTCTACGAAAGCGAGGACGTCTGCCATATCAAGGATCTCCCACTTATGTGTTTAGGATTTATTGGAAAGAGCGCTAAAGAGCGTTTGCTTCTTCCCGGAGGAGGCGCACAAGTTCAGCCGCTGCATCAGGACCATCTTCTAGAATACAACCGGATCCGCGAGTAGTAGGCTCGTTGAGCCGTTCAATATGAATACCCGGCTGACTGAAGTCGGCTTCACGCTCTTCCAGCGGCTTTCGCTTCGCAGCCATGATTCCCTTTAAAGATGCATAGCGGGGTTCATATTCACCCTTGGTAATTGTTAGTACCGCAGGCAAATCAACTTCGACAACCTCAATACCCCCTTCAATCTGACGCTGGCATGTAACAACTCCCTCTCCAAACTCGAACGACGAAATCTCTGTTACACACGGAATGTCTAGTAGCGTTGCAACCATCGGCCCGACCTGTTGTTGGTCACTTCCTGCAGCCTTGACTCCAAACAAGATCAGTTGGGCATCCGAATCTCTAAGCTCGACAGCAAGAGCTTTGGCAGTTCCGAGACCATCCATATAAGAATCAGCCCGGAGAAGTGTTGCCTTATCCGCACCCATAGCTAAGCCATTACGGAGCGTCTCCTGTGCCTCATTCGTACCAACTGTGAGTAGGCTGACCTCACCACCCTCCATTTTCTCCTTTACACGCAATCCAGCTTCGATTGCGAACTCGTCGTAAGGGCTGATGATGTATTTGATACCGGCATTGTCGATGTCCGTGCCAGTCTGATCAATTCGTATATGGGCTTCAGTATCAGGAACCCTCTTGATACAAACGCTAACATTCAATGAATCTGTCCCTCCGTCGTTAAGCATTAACTAGAGTGTGGCCCCTAGTAGACCGAAACAAATCGTTGCGATTGCTCCACCTATCAGCGCGTAGGGTAATTGCGTCCGAACGTGATCTATGTGATCGGTGGCAGCTGCCATCGATGAGATGATTGTAGTGTCACTGATTGGAGAGCAGTGATCTCCAAAGACACCCCCAGACAGGGTAGCAGCCACAAAAGGTGCGAGTGGAAGGCCAAGAGTTGCCGCCGCTGGTACTGCGATCGGCAACATGATCGCAAATGTGCCCCAACTTGTTCCAGTCGAAAACGCTATACCTCCTGAAACCAAAAAGATGAGAGGCAAATAGATGTAGTTAGGCATGGTACCCGCCGTGACTTGTGCGACATATACACCTGTCCCCAGCAGATCGACAACATCTCCTAGGGCGAGTGCCAACAGAAGAATGAGGGCAAGTGGCATAAGCCCTCCAGCACCCTTGAGTCCTATTTTTACTAGCTCTTCTGTGCTAAATGCGCCCTGAATAAGAAGCATAATCCACGAGAGGCCCAGCGCGAACAAAACTGACCATAGGACACTTGTCGATCCGGATCCGGCCGAAAGGTCCCCTCCCCCAGTGATATACAATCCCAGCGGCATAAATAGAACCATACCGGCTATAGGAACTATCATATTGAACGCATGCGGCTCGACTTTCTCGATGGGGGTCGGAGATAGTATTTCTTCATCGATCATCGGCGTGGAGTCTGGCCAAAGAAGTTCACCACGGAGCGTGCGCTCTTCTGCCTTCCTCATGGGTCCGATATCGATACCCCATAAAATCACAGCTACGACCACCAGAACTGCAGCAATCGCATAGAAGTTGAAGAGGATTGAATTCAAGAAAACCATCAAAGCATTCTCTACGCCCAATCCCTCAAGGATACCCAGGTTGTAGGCACCCCAAGCGTTCATCGGGATCAATATGCAGATTGGAGCAGAAGTCGAGTCGATAATGTACGCGAGCTTCTCACGGGAACTCTTATACCGGTCAAACAGGGGACGTGCGACCGAACCAGCCACCAAAACTGTGATATTCGACTCGATAAAGATTACCATCCCCGTGGCCCAAGCGAGTACCTGAGATCTCTTAGCAGAATCGACCCACTGGTTTCTTTCCAAGAAGCGCACAAAGCCACTCACCCCACCGGACGCCTCAACTGTCGCAATCAGCGCTCCGATGACAAGGGTGAATAGAATCACTTGGGCATCACTACCCAGCACATCAACCGCTCCCTGGATCGAGGCAGCTATTCCCGAAAGAGGATTCCATTCTGAAAGCATTGTCCAAGCGAGCCACAAGCCTCCAGCGAGCGACAAATAGACCTGCTTTGTCCAAATCGCGAGCACAATCGCAAGCACAGGAGGTAGAACTGAAGTCCAGTTGGGATCAATCATTCGGGGAGTCCCCCCTTAACAGTTGATAGGATGTCTCGACACTCCTCGGGTACAATGAAGATAGAACCGACAAGGTCAATCATCTGCTTTTGCCCCAGCATGGTTGCTCTCTAGGCAGCGTATCTAGCAATCTAATCCCTCGTTCACTCGCAGTGTCAAACAAGAGCTTGTTACTAGCTGCGCCCGCGACCCCTAGGGCCACGGCCACCACGGTTTCCAGCCTTATTCGTGCTCCCAGAAGTCCGACGAGCGTAATCGGCTCTCCATGCTACAAGTACCTGCTCACCTCGATTACTAGGCAAGGCAGCCGCAACACTCTCTGGGTCATCACGAAGCGTATGGAAAAGTGCTGGTCCGAACTTCTCGACCAAGGCCTCCGCTGTCTTCTGTCCCACTCCTTTGTACCTATGTGCCAGGTACCGTACGATTGCCTCGGAATCTGTAGGTAATCCGATACTTGATGCACTAAACTCTTCACCAGAAAGGGTCACCGAGTCGGACTCAGTCGGTACAGATGTTCCGGCGGCCTGTCCTTCGAACAGTGGCGGCAGGTCTTTCCCTCCCCGTCGGCGAGTTGACCCGCGACGCGGACCCAGACGTAAACCAGACTCCGGTGAACTTGAAGGAACTACTTCGACGATTGATGTATTTGCTTCTTCCATGACCACCGCATCAAGAGAAGTGTGGTCAGTTACCTCAACGACAGCTGAAGAGTCTTGAGTCCCTGCAGTTGTCTCACTCTTTGAATGAGAGTCCGGAAGAGATACTTCGAAATTTCCACGATCAGTCCGATCAGTAGAAATGATGCCATGCTCTGTTGCTTGAACAAGGAAGCGGGAGAATTTCGGAAAGCCGAGCTCACCTTCGTCGAAGTTAGCATTCTTCTTCAGCATCTTTCGTTTGAGATCGGAGTCCCGCACTAGCTCACGTCCAGAAGTCTGGAAATCCTCTAAAACTGAAACGAGAAGTTTATAGGCTTCTTGCAGCGGATCGTCTATGCTTCTAGAACCCTGCGAGACAGGCTGATCAAGACTGCCAGCAGAACGTTGGGGCTTGGGGCTTCTCTGTCTCTGGCCACGATCAGGGGCCCGTTTGTCGCCCGCTTCTTCCTGACTCGACCGACTGCTGTAAGGAGGTTTAACCTCGTACTGGCCGTTCTCCTGCTTCCTTAGCGCGACCAAACCTCTCGAGGATGCCTCCGCTAAGAACTTACTGAACTTACTGAACCCCATGCCTCGCTCATTAAAGAGGGGGTCGAGCTCCTGCATGACCTGTTTGAGGCGATCCGAACGCATGACGTCACCTCGTGACACCATCTTCTTCAGAGCTTCATTGACAAGGATCCATGGATCACGAGCGGCTTGGGTTAATTCAGTGGTCTTGGTCAGCCCAGTCAAACTCGTGTAGGAGTAGTACTCATCACAGTTTTGTACCAGGATGTCCGAACTAGACTCCCGAATCCCCACACCTATGACGTACTTGCCATACTCCTTGAGCTTAAGAACTAAGCTGGAAAAGTCTGAGTCCCCTGTGAGAAGGATATAGGTTCCAATCTCTGGCCGAATAAAGACCAGCTCAAGCGCATCAATTGCCATACGGATGTCAGTTGCGTTCTTCTTGTTACTCCCATAAGCGGGAGCAAAGATGAGATCAACTGAGGCCTCTGATAGCGGCACAATATATTGGGGATACCGGCGCCAATCAGCGTAAGCACGTTGGACGCTCACCTTACCCTTGATTACATCTGAATCGAGAAGGGTCTTGAGCTCTTTGGAGAGATCGCTACGCATACCCATCGTGACATTGTCGAAATCGATGAGCAGTGCGGCATGGATAGAATCTGAGCCTGCTGGGCCCACACCCCCCTGATGGGGGGCTTTGGTATACGGTGTACTCATTGAGTTTTATCTCGCAAAACTAAATTGTCTTTTCGCGAGACCTCCCCACCCCATTCGCATCGTTGGATCACCAACAGGGTCAGGGAAGCCTTCCGGGAGTACCCACCATGGGTACCGCGCTCCCGTCCGATGGATCAACTCGCCGACTATACAAAGTGGGAGAAATCAATCCATCGCGTCTTGGCCGAATCCGTATCCGGCAGATCGCAATGAAGCGAATGAGATCAGGAGTCTTATTACTTACGAGAATCTCGTAAAACGAGTCCAGAATCTGTTGCCCTATTGCGATCGCACCATCCGCGGAAACGATCCAAGTGCTTCTGGCTTTCTCAAGCAACTCGTCGATCGAGTCGACTGCAGCCACCTCTAGTACCGCCGTATAGGACCTTGATTAAGTCCTAACCTCTAGGGGATACCGGCGAAAGCCAAAGGGATAATAACGTTGTCCATCCACCCTACCAAATAGAGTCTGGGATCGCTACAGACTATCTACTGGTTTTCAAACTAACGGTTATTCGCTTCATATAAGGCTTTTGAGGGCTAGAAGGGCTGCTTTAGGAAGGTATCGAATCGCAGCTCAAGAACGCACGCTCTCAGTTGCTTACCCTTCGACTACCGGAGGCTATAGATAATCTCTCGGACCAAGGGTTCGGGAACCTCCCGGCTCCATCCTCCCGTGTCCTCAACCTCCCCGATACGGCGAAGTAAGACATAATGAGGGCGACCTAACCGTGTCTTCTTATCTGAGTTCAGAAAGCTGATGACCACCTCAGGATCGAGTTCAGGAAGCATCTCGAGGCCAAGGCCAAGATCCTCCAGTCCTGAAGACAAGGCCTTACTCGTGCCACTTTCTGTAACTTCGAGACGTTCACCAAGCTCCGCTTCCATAACTATACCGGCGGCAACCGCAGCACCATGACTAAGGCTATATCCCGATGCTGCCTCAAAAGCATGCCCCAGGGTATGTCCAAAATTTAGGATCTGCCGGTACCCATTTTCTAGTTCATCCTGTGTAACAACCTCTCCCTTAAGTCGAATCGAACTGGCAACAGCAATTTTCACAGCCTCAGGATCGGCGCTCAGAAGCAGACCCACGTTCGATCGCAGGTCATCGTAATATTCAGCATCTAGGATCGCACCGTGCTTGAACGCCTCGACAAGTCCGGCAGAACGTTGATCAGCTGGAAGTGTTGCCAACACATTAGGGTCAGCGATCACACACTTGGGTGGGTAGAATGCTCCAACGAGATTCTTTCCGACTCGAGTGTCCACACCGACCTTCCCACCAATCGCTGCATCGATCATCGCGAGGTAGGTCGTTGGGACCTGGACAAGAGGTACACCTCTTAGGAACGTTGCCGCCACGAACCCAGCTAGATCTCCAGCTACCCCTCCACCCACGGCTATGATGGAGGTGTCACGTCCATACCCAGCGTCCAGGAGACCATCAGTAAGCTTGGACCAATTCTTCCTGGTTTTCGAGACTTCACCGGCTGGGAATGAGTATAACTCAGCCTTCTTTCCGCTTGATCTACAACGTTCCACAACCGCTCTAGCATACAGAGGACCTACTCGGTCATCAGAGATCACAGCATACCGATAAGCTGGTGCGTACTCATCAAGAATACGGGGAATCTGCTCAAGGAGTCCGGCACCTACGAGTGCCGGGTAGCTCTCTCCTGGAGCGCCGATATCAATCTTGATGGTCATATTGGGTGGGATTCAGCCCGGCACCTTAGTGCCGACATAACTGGTCAAGAGCTTCGCTCGCCTGACAATTGAGGTCAAGACTCCCGTACTCGTAATTTGTTCTTGAGTCCTAACCTAGAGGTGAGCTAGCTTGAGGGAGTGGAGAATGCTGGCATCAAG
Organism: uncultured bacterium; assembly: GCA_963934665.1. GTDB lineage: Bacteria > Gemmatimonadota > Gemmatimonadetes > Longimicrobiales > Gaopeijiaceae > UBA1142. The sequence continues at coordinate 8,666 of CAWVZF010000031.1, forward strand.
CTTGCACTTCTGTGTTGACGATGTTCTGTCTACACCTAGGACCGATAAGTGACGGCTCAAGAAAATTCCAAGAAAACGCCAAAGGCAGGAGGCAAACGCCTATCACGGCTTATGCCACTTTGGAGGCCACGTACCTACCTGCTGGCCGGATCATTCCTTCTAGCCGGTGCAGTTGGCGCAGTACGGGGATCCTGGCAGAATATTTGCGCCGGTGATACCTGCCCGTCTATCGCACGAATCCGAACGTTCGAACATGAACAGACCAGTAAGCTTCTTGCCCATGATGGTCGACAAATTGCTGAGATCGGGTATGAGCGGAGAACTCCTATTTCACTTCATGCACTACCCGAGTACATCCCCCAAGCTGTAACAGCGATCGAGGACAAACGCTTCTATCAACATTCAGGCTTTGATCCATTTGGCATTGCTCGCGCCGCTTTCGGAGTCTTGACTTTCCGTAATCTTGGCGGCGGTAGCACGATCACTCAGCAGTTGGCGAGGAATCTCTTTGACGAAATTGGTTTTCAACGGCGCTACGTGCGTAAAATGAAGGAGGTCCGAGTCGCGCTAGACCTTGAAAGAGCCTACACAAAGGACCAAATACTCGAGGCCTATCTTAATGAGATCTATATGGGGCGCGGCTACGGATTCCAGAATGCCGCACGCAATTATCTCGGAAAAAACATAGCCCAGATTAATATTGCGGAAGCAGCACTGCTGGCAGCAATTCTTAATAGGCCTGGGGTTTACGACCCATTTCGCTACCCCGACCGAGCGAAGGCACGTAGAGATCTAGTACTGACACGGATGGCTGCAGAAGGCCACCTAGAGAGAGACGAAGCTGAACGCTGGAAGGAATTCCCACTGCCTGAGAGTGAGCCAACCGGAAGTGTGACTTCTCTCGCCCCCTATTTCGAGGAGTGGGTAAGACAGATCCTCGATTCTCGTTTTGGAGATGATATTTATCGGAGTGGACTTCGCGTCTATACAACGCTTGACGTGGAGATGCAGCAAGCAGCAAAAGTATCGATGGACGAAGGTTGGAGGGCAATCGAAGCTGATAGCACTCACTTCGAACACCCTTACTATTCTGACTTTGACACGGTCCAAGCGTTCTCCGGATCAACACCGTACTTGCAAGGTGCTTTCATCGCATTGGATCCCGTTACTGGACACGTAAAAGCAATGGTAGGTGGACGAGATTTTGAGCAGTCGAAGTTTGATCGTGCACGACTCGCTAACCGCCAGGCCGGATCTTCATTTAAGCCCTTTGTTTATACTGCAGCGATAGCTAGTGGAATTCCTGCTTCACACGTCGTGGTCGATGCACCGGTAGTCTACCCACAGGTCAGCGGTGAGGACTGGCGACCAGCTAATTTTGGCGGAGAGTTCAAAGGCCCAATGACTATGCGAGAAGGGCTCTATACCTCCACCAATATGATCGCGATCAAGGTTGGCTGGGAGGAGGTCGGTATCGAAACTGTCGCTCAAACTGCCCGACGTATGGGGATTCAGACTGAGATCGAACGGTTTCCTTCTACAACCATCGGTGCAGCTGAGGTAATCCCAATACAGGTGGCCGAAGCATACTCAACCTTCCCCAACCTTGGAACCAAAGTTCGACCATTCCCTATTCTTCGAGTGGAGGACTCTGAGGGCGTGATCCTTTGGGAGCCACAACCGGAGCGTACTCAAGTCCTGGACAGCCTGGTGTCCCGAATCATGGTTTCAATGCTTGAGGACGTAGTGATACGTGGTACTGGTTACAATGCTATCCGCATTCGAGGTGGGCTTCCATATCAAGTTTCAGCCGGAGGTAAAACAGGTACTACGAATGATGGGACCGATGTTTGGTTCACAGGTTTTACTCCAAATCTTCTTGCGACTGTCTGGTTTGGGATGGACGCACCCATCCCGATCTTCTCGCTAGGTCCCGGTAAACGACAGGCCACTGGAGGTGGGCTGGCAGCACCCGTATGGGCTTCCTTTATGCGGCGAGTCTATATGGGTGGGCAGAGTGATGAGGATAACACCAATTATGAACCGCACGGCCCACTACTCCCTATAGAAAGCGGCTGGCCTTTATTGCCCAACCTTAATGCGGTGCTTGTCGACCGAAGTACTGGGAAACTGGCTTCTCGCTGGTGTGCTGAAGAGGACCGTTATCTCGAATACTACCTCCCTGGGACTGAACCCACCGAGTTATGCGATCGTTCGAGTCGGCGATTTCGAGGGCTCCGCAAGCCATAGGCTCTCGTCGGATTAGTCTCTGGCTGGCACCCATAATCCCTGTAGATCATAGGGTAAGCCTCTACAAGGCCATCTAAGGCCTTCTACTGGCGACTTCCAATCCATGGGAGGTACGTTCGGCTAGTGGCTATAGGAGAACCGATGCGACCACCAGTCCTGACACCGTCTGAGATTACCGTACCGGCGTGTATTTTCAGCGCCCTTAGGAATGAGCTGGGAAACATTTCCGGCAAACGTTCAAGTAATAAACTGCTCCAAAAAGTTGGATATCGGACGGGGAGTTCAGCTTCTACTGTGTTCAAAGAAGGGTTGGATAGCGAAGTCTTAGAAACGATGCAATCCACATTCTGGGCTCATCTCTGCGACTTCTTCTCATGCCGAGGTTGGGGCAAGCTAGTGGTCGATTCGGACCATCCCAAATTAGGTTTTCTGACCAGTAACGATTGGGCCGAAGCAATGACCGATGAGGCGGATCGAAATGCAAGTTGCTGCTTCAGCACGGGATTCATATCCGGTCTCCTGTCTGAAATAGCAGGAAGCCCCGTAGCAGTACTCGAGGCGAAATGTCGGGCACGAGGAGATACGGCCTGTAAGTTCGCTTTCGGTGCTGAACAGGCGGTTCGCGAGCTATATAGACAACTCCTAGTAGAAGTGGACCCTAATGCGACTTAAAGGATAACGCCGCCTGATGAGGGTACTCGGTATCGACTATGGTCTGAAGAGAATCGGTCTCGCGCTTAGTGATCCTACTGAAACAATTGCCACACCTCTGGATACCCTGGTACGCCGTCGAGGTAAGAGGGCCCCATTCTCTAAGATTGAATCTATTGCAGCCGAAAAAGGTGCTGAGCACTTGGTAATCGGCCTGCCTCTTAACCTTGAAGGCAACGAAACAGAATGGTCTGAAGAGGTGCGTGTATTTGGAGCAAACCTATCTAAACGAACAAACCTTCAGGTTTCCTTCGTCGACGAACGAATGACGTCTGTACGTGCAGAGCGAACAGTAAGATCGATCGGGCTACCCAAAAAGAAGAGGGAGAATAAAGCAAGGATTGACGCAGCGGCAGCGCAGCTGATCCTTCAGGCGTGGCTCGACCTAAGGAAACACACGAAGTGAAAAGTCTACGAGCCAGATTGAGCACGAGTAGTGCACTGCTCATATGTCTTATGTCCTGTGGAACTGATCCCGACGCTCTGTTAGAGATAACAGTTCCATCCGGTTCAACACTCTCTGAGGTTGCGGATACCTTAGTGAACCGGGGCTTAATAGGAGCGCAAGGTCCATTCGAGCTCTACGCCCGCATACGTGGGGATGACCGACGTATCAAGTCTGGGCGTTATGAGTTGCACGAGGGAAGTCGCTGGAGAGATATCCTTGAAAGCCTGACAAAGGGTGAAGTTATGACCGTCCCGATGACAGTGCCTGAGGGTTTCCGGCTGCTCCAAATTGCACCGCGGATATCGGAAATTACTGGGGTAGCGGAAGATTCCGTGCTCTCAATCATCTACAATCCAGACCTGCTAGCAAGCTTCGGGATCCCTGGGCCAAATATCGAAGGATATCTATTCCCCGATACGTACAGATTCGCTCCCGGTGTGTCCGTAGAATCCGTTCTCAAAGCAATGACTGATCGATACCGCTCAACTTGGTCAGAAGCGCGCCGAGTCCAACTTGAGGAACTCGACATGACTGAGAACGAGTTGGTAACAATGGCTTCGATCATCCAGGCAGAGGCTCGCCATAATAGTGAAATGCCCCGGATTTCTTCTGTGTACCACAATCGACTACGCGAAGGGTGGCTGCTCCAGGCCGATCCCACCGTCCTTTTCGCCCTAGGGGGACCACGAAGCCGTCTGCTTTACGCCGCGATCGATTCGGTAGCTGACCATCCGTACAACACGTATTCCCAACCCGGTCTACCACCGGGCCCGATCTGCTCACCAGGAGATCTGGCTCTCGCTGCAGCGCTTAATCCTGCTCAAGAGGATTTCATGTATTTTGTCGCTCGCCCGGACGGAAGCCATGTCTTTACACGAACCCTAGCGGAGCATAATCGGGCGAAACTAGCAGCTCAGAGAGAGCGGGATCAGATAGGTTCTAATGGGCACCCTGAACCTAGTCACTAAGCCCAACTCCAAGACCTTGCTGAGAAGAGATTTTACGAGCGCGCTCCGCCTCATAGTGATCACCGACCATCATTTAGCGAGACCCCGTAAAGTCGTTGAAATCGTTGAAGCAGCATTACTTGGCGGTGCTAAAGCAATCCAACTCCGAAATAAGGGTGACACCGCTAATGAACTCCTGAAAACAGGAAAACAATTACGAGATCTCACACGAGCACACGAAGCACTTCTTTTCGTGAATGATCGGGTAGATATAGCACTCTCCATCGAGGCTGACGGTGTACACCTAGGGCCGCGAGATCCTCCACTTCCGGAGGTACGCAGGATCGTTCCGGATGAGTTCATCATCGGATTTTCTGCGGACGATCCTGATTTAGCCCACTCGGCTGTGGCCGAAGGAGCAAATTATATCGGGTGCGGGACCATCTATCCCACTTCGACAAAGCCAGACGCCGGTGACGTGATCGGAATGTCAGGACTCAGAAGCGTCATCGACGCTGTTGATGTCCCGGTTATAGCAATCGGCGGAATCACGAACCATCGGATTCCAGAGGTCTTGGCGGTGGGCGCGACAGGGGTGGCAGTCGCCAGTGCAATTATGAGCGCACCGGACGCAATGCAAGCAACCTGCTCGATGCTTACGGCACTAGACACCAGCTGAAAAGCTACTGGTCAGGATAAGTTACCTAGATTCCACCAATCTTGAGCAAATCTTCAATTTGGACAGCGTCTACGAAGAAATCCCCTAGAGAGCGCCCAGCATCTGGAGTATGCCAGTCCGATCCCCCACTGGTCAGGAGCCCTTCTTCACTGCACATCGCTTCGAGGCGCGTCACATCTCTTGGGCTGTGAGAAGGCCGATATACTTCGATCCCTCGCAGTCCTGAGCTGATCAGTTCAGGAAGTAACGCATCAATGATATCCCTCGGAGGATGGGCCCAAACTGGGATTCCATCCGATGCTAATATTAACTGAACAGCCTCTGTGGCCTCTAGCAGATCTGTCGGGACAAAAAACTGAGATGCATCACCAATAAGACTATTAAATGCATCCGGCACTGACGCGGCGTGGCCTGCTTTCACAAGCGCTTTAGCTAAGTGCGGCCGACCCAATACACCTCCATCAGGCCCAGCCTCGGCTTTTACATCTTCGTAGGTAACCAAGATGCCTGCCTCATTAAGCCTGTTAAGCATCTCACGCATGCGAGTGTCACGTTGTTTCGTTGCGTGGACCCTGTGGTTCAGGAGCACCTCGGATACTGGGTCGACAAAATATCCGAGAACATGAATGCTCCGACCATGATACGTTGAGCTAACTTCAATAGCTGGAATTACTTGGACACTGACCTCGGAACCAACCGCTTCCGCTGCAGAGAAGGATGCAGTCGTGTCATGGTCAGCGATCGCAATCACATCCAAACCGCCAGACGCAGCTCCCTGGACCACAGCTTCAGCACTCCAGGCGCCATCCGAGGCAGTCGTATGGATGTGTAGGTCAACCTTCACTAGAACTGAACCTTAGATCATTCCACAACGTCTTCTGCAAAAACTATCGCAGAAGCTGGGATCTCCTCCGGGGGCACATCAGCGGCATATTCTGTCAGGACTGTAACCACATCGCTCTCTACCTTGAGTACTCCCGCAGCCACATGGAATGAGTCACTACCTCCACCTGGACGGTCGAGATTGAGTTCACCGGCACCTAGCAGCGTCACCAAAGGAGCGTGCCCCGATAAGATACCGAGCCGGCCATCCCATGCCGGTGCTACGACCGAAGACGCTTCGCCTTCGAACACCACCCTGTCCGGAGAGACTACCCTTACATCCAATCCCACGAGTTATCCCTCTTCCGCAGTGAGACGCTTACCTTCGGCAACCACACTCTCAATACCGCCCTGCATATAGAACGCCTGCTCTGGAAGATCATCGAACTCACCGTCTGCCATCCTCTCAAATGATTCAATCGTATCATCCAGCTTCACATATTGTCCGGGAATATTCGTGAAGGTTTCTGCTACGAAGAATGGCTGTGACAGGAAGCGAGCAATACGTCTCGCACGACCCACAATGATCTTGTCTTCTTCAGTCAGTTCGTCCATCCCTAGAATCGCAATGATATCCTGCAGATCCTTGTAACGTTGCAGAATCGCCTGGACATCGGATGCCACCTTATAGTGCCGGTCTCCTACGAACTGCGGGTCCATAATACGCGACGTTGAGTCGAGTGGATCCACTGCCGGATAGATACCTTGTTCCGCAATCGATCGAGACAACACCGTCTTCGCATCTAAGTGAGTAAATGCCGCAGCCGGAGCAGGGTCCGTTAGATCGTCAGCGGGTACATAGATTGCTTGCACAGATGTGATCGAGCCCTGTGCCGTCGATGTGATCCTCTCCTGTAGCTCGCCCATCTCTGTTCCAAGAGTCGGCTGATACCCTACCGCTGACGGCATGCGTCCAAGTAATGCAGATACTTCCGATCCAGCCTGTGTGAATCTGAAAATATTATCGATGAAAAGAAGCACATCCTGACCTTCTACATCGCGAAAATACTCTGCCATTGTCAGGCCTGAGAGTCCAACGCGAAGCCGGGCTCCGGGTGGCTCATTCATCTGACCATAGACAAGTGACGTGGAGTCCAATACACCCGACTCTTTCATTTCGAGCCAGAGGTCATTGCCCTCTCGTGTGCGCTCACCTACACCGCAGAATACAGACCGCCCTCCATGTTCCATCGCAATGTTGTTGATGAGTTCCATGATGATGACAGTCTTCCCGACACCTGCACCCCCGAAGAGACCGGTCTTACCTCCCTTCACGTATGGTGCAAGCAGGTCAACAACCTTGATGCCTGTCTCAAAGATTTCGGTTTTCGGCTCTAGTTGATCGAACCTCGGAGCAGGCCGATGGATCGGCCAGCGCTCTAGTTCAGCACCCTCTCCGCCAACGGGGCCCATCTCATCAACCGGCTCCCCGAGAACATTCAAGATCCGGCCCAAGGAAGGTTCCCCGACTGGGACACTGATCGAAGAGCCTGTATCCGTCATCTCCATCCCGCGTGTCACACCATCTGTGGAGGACATCGAAACAGCACGAACCTGACCACGACCAATGTGCTGCTGTACCTCAGCTACGAGAGAGATTTCCTGGCCTGCCTCGTTTGCTGCGGACAAATTCAGCGCATTATAGATTTCTGGTAGGTGCTCCGGGTCAAACTCAACGTCTAGGACTGGCCCGATGACCTGCACCACCTTCCCAATGTTGTCTGCCATAGTATCCCTATATCTCTATCTCTGAGAAAAGTCTCTATTCCAGGCTAGCAGCGCCGCCAACAATCTCGGCGATCTCCTGTGTGATTTGTGCCTGCCGCGCCCGATTGTACGTGCGCGTTAGGTATTCGAGCATATCATCTGCATTATCCGTTGCACTCTTCATTGCCGTGCGACGGGCTCCCTGCTCTGCGGCCGCATTCTCGACCATAGCTGTATAGACTGTATTCCTAATGTATGCTGGGAGAAGTCTCCCTAAGATCATGTCACCACTCGGCGATAAGATGTACGCATCCGATGAGGATCCCTCACCATCTGGCTTTACGGGAAGAAGCTCAAAAGTCCGAGGTGGTGTCGACATTGCCGAGCGAAACTCTGAACTAATCAGATACACCGCATCGACATCACCGTCCGTAAAGCGGTCCCGAACTGGACCGACTACTGACTCCGCATCTTCAATCGATGGATAGTCACCGATGTCTACCCGCTCAGTGAGCATCTTTTCGCCCCGGAAGCGGAAGTAGGCAATCCCTTTCTTCCCAGCTACATGGAGTTCCGTCTCAATACCCTTACCACGTAAGTCTTCAAGCAGATTCCTTGCGTGCTTGATAAGGTTCGCATTGAAAGCCCCGGCGAGTCCTCTATTCGCCGTAAGCAAGAGAATAGCTGCACGCCTCACATGTTCAGGGCGACGAAGAATGGGATACTTCTCAGAGAACTCTGATGAGTAGAGTCCACTGACAATTTCTTGTAACGCATTTGCATACGGGCGAGCTGCATGTACGCGATCTGTAGTACGCTTCAGCTTCGACGTCGCTACCAACTCCATGGTGCGCGTAATCTGCCGATTATTCTCCACCGACTTAATTCGTCGCTTGACCTCACGGGCGCCAGCCATGCCTATCTCTGCCCTCTGTCCTTACGCCGATGCAGCCGCAGTGGCTTGCACCTGGCTCCCGTGTTCAGCTTGAAAAGCTTCATTGTATTCCTCAATAGCTGACACAAGTTTCGCCTCAAGGTCCCCAGCCAATTCACCTGCCTCACTAATTCCATCTAGAACTTCACGATGCATGTTTGAGAGGTGTTCATGGAAACCCCGTTCCCATACTAGAACATCCTCTACATCTACCTCATCCAAATAGCCGTTGGTCACCGCATATATGACCGCTACCTGATTGGCAACAGGCATCGGCTGGTACTGTGGTTGCTTCATCATCTCGACAGTTCGTGCCCCACGAGCCAATTGCCGTTGTGTGGTGGCGTCAAGATCTGATCCGAATTGCGCAAATGCCTCCAACTCCCGGTACTGTGCGAGGTCCAGCCGAAGCCGTCCTGCAACCTTCTTCATGGCCTTGATCTGTGCTGCACCTCCAACTCGAGATACGGAGATACCCACATCTACAGATGGACGAACACCGGAATAAAATAGGTCAGGTACTAAGAAAATTTGGCCATCCGTAATTGAGATCACATTGGTAGGGATGTAAGCAGACACATCTCCTGACTGCGTTTCAATAATAGGAAGCGCTGTGAGTGAGCCTCCCCCGAGGTCGTCCGAGAGTTTAGAAGCTCTTTCCAAGAGCCGTGAGTGTAGGTAGAAGACATCCCCCGGGTATGCTTCACGCCCTGGAGGCCTCCTGAGTATCAAAGAAAGCTGGCGATACGCTTGAGCCTGCTTTGAGAGATCGTCGTACACAACCAGCGTATGCTTGCCTTGCCACATGAAGTGTTCCGCGAGAGCAGTAGCTGAGTACGGAGCGATGTACTGCATGGGCGCCGGGTCTGAGGCATTGGAAGTAACAATAATTGTGTAATCCATCGCCCCATGTTCACGAAGTGTTTCCACCACGCTGCGCACTTTGCCCGCTCGCTGTCCGATAGCACAGTAGATGCAGATAACACCCGTGTCTTTCTGATTAATGATTGTATCGATCGCAATCGCAGTCTTTCCCGTTCCCCTATCCCCGATGATCAATTCGCGTTGTCCTCGACCGATTGGGATCATCGAATCAATCGCCTTGAGTCCGGTTTGTAACGGCTCACCTACAGGTTGTCGCTTCACGATTCCAGGGGCCACAATGTCGATTTGGCGACTCTCCTCAATCCCGTCGATTGGACCCTTTCCATCTTCTGGTGCTCCAAGTGGATCAACAACCCGGCCCAGGTATCCGTGCCCCACCTCCAAGCTCAATACCTTTCCTGTCCGGCGAACTTGGTCCCCCTCGTGGAGCTTCGTCCACTCACCCATGATCACTGCACCGATATTATCTTCTTCGAGATTGAGTGCTAAAGCTGTAATCGCTTCACCCGTATCAGAGGAAGTGATCTCAAGCATCTCTGAAGCCATCGCGTTGGTAAGGCCATAAATCCGTGCGATTCCATCTTTTAGCTCCAGTACCTCACCGATTTCTTCTGCCTGGAGATCCTCTTCATACCGATCAATTTCCTTGAGGAGGACATCTTTAATTTCGCTTGCGCGAAGCTGTGAATCATTGGCCATCTATATGGGATCCTAGTTTGTAGGGCTCGGCCTCAACCTGTTGTTCCGCCGACTTGCTCAGACGGAATGCGAACAGTGAGGAGTCGGCGACGCAAACCCTCGAGTCGCCTCCGCACCGAGCCATCGTAGATCATGTCACCTGTGCGGACTACGAGTCCGCCTAATATTTCCGGCTTGACCCGGATATGTGGTATCGCCTGCCTGCCAAGCATCTTTGATAACTGCTCAGAAACTACATTTGCCGTGGTATCATCTAGCGGCCGAGCTACAGTTACTTCAACGTGCTCTCTACCCAAATGGTTGTCCAAGAGCAAGCTGTATTCCTCGGAAATTTCTCTGAGTAAGGTCTGCCTTCGCTTGTCAATTGTGATCAGAACAAAGTTTATCACCTGTTTTGGTGCTTTATCACGAAAGACCTTTCGAATGACGTCCTTCTTATTTTCATCATCAATTCGTGGTGTTTCCACAAAGGTGCGGAACCGCGAGTCATCTTCGAGGAGACCTGCTACCATTCCGAGAGCGTCACCATATTCCTGAATGCTCTCGTTGCGTCTTGCAAGTTCGAAAAGGGTCTCCGCGTAGTTCCTCGCGACGGTTTCATCTCTCACGCCTGTGCGCCCTCATCACCCAAATCATTGAGATACCGCTCTATTAACTGTCGGTCTGTCTCTTTATCAAAACTCTCCTGCATTAATTGAGAGGCAGCAGCCAACGCTAAATCAATCGATTCCCGTCGCAGAGTTTCTAGCGCCCCATCGCGTTCTCGTTCAATTTCTGCTAACGCGCGCTCGACAATACCCTGTGCTTCCACGCGTGCTTTCTCTTCCAGTTCCTTACGAACCCGCTCGCCAGCTACCTTAGCTTCAGCAAGAATCTCACTTGCTTGCCTGCGCGCATCCGCCATTTGCTCGCGATGCTCTTCCAAGAGTTTTGCAGCCTCAGCATTGAGTTCTGCAGCGCTATCGATAGCTGACTGGATTCCCTTCTCCCTACCATCAACAGCATCCACGATCGGGCCCCACGCATACTTTTTGAGGATGAACAGCAGGCTAACAAATACGATTAGCGTCCAGACACTCAGCCCGGTATTGATGTCATAGAGCCCACCGCCCCCTTCACTCTCATGTTGAGCGGACAGCAGGCTGGGGGCAGCTATCATGAGGGTGAGTCCGCAACTTAGCACACGACTTTCTCTCATAGATATCTTCATCATCTTCCAATTTCCTCCCTAACCCTATCGAGTTCTAGCAGAGGACCCGAGAGGATGAGCAAGGAGTGTTCTCCCTTTAGATAAATTTGAAGATGATCGCAATCACGATCCCGAAGAGCGCTGCTCCCTCGACCAGAGAGGCCAGGATGATAGCTGCGGTTTGGATCGTGCCAGCAGCTTCAGGCTGACGAGCAATTCCCTGGGTTGCACCCAAGCCGATCTGGCCGATGCCAATTCCGGCTCCAATAACAGAGAGCCCAGCACCAATTCCTGCACCCAGAAGGGCGAGGCCATTTGGATCCATCCCTGATGCAGCTTCTTGGAACATAGTAAACATCTTGTGTTGTCCTTTAGGTAATCGTCTTACGGACGGGTTGAATTCACGAGTTGAGGTAGTCCATCAGTGTGCGTGCCGAATAAGTCCAATGAAAACGGCGGAAAGCATTGCAAAAATGAACGCTTGCAGGAATGCCACAAAAACTTCGAGAGCCATGATCGCTATAACAATCAAAACAGAGCCGCCGGCAACAAGCCATTTGGCAGTTCCAATTCCAGCGAACAAAAAGATGAAGCCCAGCAGAGACAGTACCAGAGTGTGTCCGGCCATCATATTCGCGAAAAGCCGAATCATTAGTGCAAAGGGCTTGGTAAGTTTTCCAAGAAATTCCACGGGTGTGAGAATCACCATAAGAGCCGCCTGACCAATCGGAGGCAGCCCAGGCGGCGCATAGAAGATCGTCCGCATATAGCCCTTGAAGCCAAGTGTTCTCATCCCGGAAATCTCTACAACGACGAATGTCATGAGCGCGAGCGCGCCGGTTACCATGAAGTTACCTGTCGCCGTTGCACCGAAGGGCATCAGACCTAGCAAGTTCATGAAAAGAATGAAGAAGAAAAGAGTCAGGATATATCCGGTATAAGCGTCTGCGCCGTGTCCAATGTTTCGACGCACCACTTCATCACGGAAGTAAATGACCAGGGCCTCCATCGCATTGGCGAGTCCACTAGGTGCACGATCAGTATATTTGTCACGCATTGCGCGCCCGATTGGGATAAAAATCACAAGACAAAGAAGGGCGGCCAGGAACATGAACACGACGTGTTTTGTTGGGGACAGATCAATTGTGAGCCCACCAACATGTAGTGGATCAAATTCCGGGAGGTGAAACACAAAACCGCGCCCCAAGATTTCAAACTCGAGTTCATTACCATCTAAGAGATGGTGCAGAAGCATATACTGGAGATCTGGAGGTCCTTCACTGGAGTGAGCTTGAGCGGACTCCTGTAAGGCCGTGAAGAGAGAGAGGAATTTCACCTATAAAGTCTCTGGATGCTCGGACCTTAAGTAAATCGGTTCGATCAGGAGAAGGCCGAAGAAGAATCCAGCAAGTGCCAGTAGCATCGGAGCCAACCCTTCCAAATCGAGGCGAATGGCGACAAAGGCTGCTAGAGCTATGACAATCATCCGAAGTAGGGTACCACCCACCCATACAACTAGGAATCGATTCCAGTCAGAACGAAAACTGAGCATCGCGGAAAAAGCCAGAATTTGGATCGGTAGCGCGATGAGGGCCGCAATCACAAGCCCCCTGCGACCTGCGGGATCAAGGAACGGCATAAAAACCAGCGTGATCAGCGCCACGCCTAGGAGGCCCGTGAACGCATATTTGGTCACGTTATTCACCGGACTTCGTTCTCTCTATTCCTAGGTTCAATCACGATGTGGTAGTAGAGGCTGTAGCCACCTGCACCGGCTCCGATAAAAGCGCCCAAAATCATGACGAACGGTGATGTACCCACCTTAGAGTCCACCCAAGCACCAAGGAGCATGAACAACAAAACTGACAACGTCCATTTCAGTCCGTGCCCAAGATGTTGACCCGAAACTCGTAAGAGCTCGTGGGAACCTTCCCCCTGTTCATCTTCTCGCACGGTCCTGCGCCCTCATAGGTAGCGGGAGCGACCTCAAAATAGGGTACATCGCCTATCAGGAGCCGGCATAATTTACCGCTTGTGAAAAAAAGAGCAAGCCGGTTCTCTTCCTAGATCATATGTATAGTTCACTCTGCTTGACGCCTAGAAAAACACTAGCCTATCTTCGGCGCGGTTTCCCAAGCTCACTGGATTGTACAATCGTTCTATATGGGGTAGGATCTGCTATCCATCGGCTTGGTATCAGGGAGAAAGATGTCCACAACTGAACAAAGCGCGACCGTCCAACGCGATGACCTTGAGTTACTAGAACGGGTTGTCGAGGTCTCAGAAGCCATGAGACGGGAGGTTGCCAAGCGGATCGTCGGCCAAGGTGAAGTAATCGACGAACTGCTCACAGCGCTATTGGCTAATGGACACGCCCTATTGGTCGGTGTCCCTGGGTTGGCAAAGACACTCTTGGTTCAAACAGTCGCTCAGTCACTTGACCTGGATTTCAGCCGAATACAGTTCACTCCTGACCTAATGCCGACTGACATCACCGGTACAGAAGTGATCGAAGAGGACCGGACTACAGGTCGTCGGGTCTTTCGGTTTGTAAAAGGCCCGATATTTGCAAATGTAGTTTTGGCAGATGAGATCAACCGCACTCCACCTAAAACCCAGGCAGCTCTGTTAGAGGCTATGCAGGAACGGGCAGTAACTGCAGCGGGTGAGACATACTCTCTGGGTAAGCCATTTTTCGTGCTTGCAACGCAAAACCCGATTGAGCAAGAGGGAACCTATCCGCTCCCAGAGGCCCAACTAGATCGGTTTATGCTTGAGCTTCCGATCTACTACCCCTCTCGGGATGAAGAGGAAGAAGTCGCAACCAGAACCACAGGTGAAGAGGAAGAGGAAGTCAATCCAATTGTTACAGCTTCGGATCTCATTGAATTGCAGCAACTTGTTCGACGAGTGCCCGCCCCACCCTCCTTGGTTTCGTTCGCAGTTAAACTAGCGCGCTCAACTCGCCCCGGACCGGAAGCATCAGACCTCAGTCAAAAATACGTCTCTTGGGGTGCTGGGCCGCGCGCTTCACAATTCCTGGTACTTGGTGCTAAAGCGCGTGCAGCATCTCGTGGATCACCTATGCCTTCTATGGATGACATACGAGCGGTAGCCCCAGCCGTGCTAGCTCACCGTTTAGTCCTGAATTTCCAAGCAGAGGCGGACGGACGGACAACACGTGGAGTGATTCATGAACTTCTCGAGGAGAGTCGGGATTGGAGTTAGATCGAAGTAACGGAGGTGGCGACCACCCTCCGAGTACCAAACGAAGACCCGATTGGGACAGCATCCGATGACGGGTGCCATCATACTCATGTTACTCGGGCTTTGCCTGCTTCTGTCCGCTACACTCACCGCAGCACAAACTGCAGCGTTCCAGGTTAGTGAATCCAGGATGCGCACACTTAAGAGTGAAGGATTCAAAGGGGCAAAAGCGCT
>CAWVZF010000032.1:0-21415 GCA_963934665.1 uncultured bacterium
TTCTTGCACTTCTGCAAGTGCAGTTCGAGTTCTAGCCTAGAGCGCACCACATAGTAGGTGTAAAAAGGACCCTGGGCAGTGGATAGTTACTGCCCAGGGTCCTTTTTTATGTTCTGTAGACTTTTACCTAATCCGTACCTTCGCCCCCTTCCTGTTCTGGGCGCTCCCAAAAACCCTCAGTACCGGTTGCGTTCCTCGCAACTGAGCCGTGGAATAGAGCCGCGTTGAAAAGAACACGGAATGTACCGCGTGGCTGCCCACGCCACTGGGGCCTAAACCCAAGAAGAATGACATGCCCGTCACCGTGGCGTACATCGACAGCGGCGGCCTGGCCCTGAAGGTGTTCTTCTCCTAAGAGATAACCAGAGAGGAGAGGTGATCCTTCTTGAGCATACGCCGCGATTACAGATCCCTGAAAGCCTTCTTCCATACTGAAAACAGGGCTACGGTCGAAAAAGATTTTTCCTAGCTTAGGCATACCAGCCATGACCGGGTGCTCTGTATCGACACGAACCTCAAAAATCGAGCCTGAAGAGAAAAATTCACTGCGAGCAAGGCCGCGCGTGACATTCGATACGGGAAGATGTAGTTCGTCGATACACAAGTCGCTTGAGGCGCTCATACACACTAGTGTGCCCCCAGCACGCACAAACTGGTCCAATTCCCGGACTCCCTCCTGACCGAGTCCGCCCTCATATCTGGGCGGCACAGAACCAGCCTCAAAACCATTCATTAGGCTTCCGGGTCTCTCTGACGGAAGAACGATGACGTCATAGCGGTCACGGAGATCCCCAGCATGTACATCTGCAGTCCGCAGGTTTGAGAATGAGAAACCATGCTCCTCAAGCAACCAACGAGTCCATCCCTCATCCATACTCGGATTCCAGGGGCGATAGATGGCGAGATCAGGACGAGAAAGATCTACTCCTTCCGTCGGTCCTCTTGTTGCCTGAAGTGCATAATCTTGTATCAACCCGTCGACTGCCGTGCCTCCAAGCCCGGTCACGATATACTCACCATCGCCGTGTCGCACTGTGGCACCCATATCCCACGCTCTGTTCAATGCGCGAAACGAATTATTCTGCACAGGATTAAGCCGGAGTCCTGACCCCGAACCTGTCAGCCGACCCGGAATTGGCTGAACTGCTCGGGCAACCGGATGGGAATCAAAGCCGACACCCGAAACAGCATCGAATAGTGAGGCATCGTCGACCTCTTCTGCCCAAGCTAAGGGCTCGGTTTGAAGCTCCTGCATAGCCGAAAGGATTTCAGGAGTAAGAGGTTGGGTTACTTCAATGACATCTACGTCCATTTGATAAGAAAGTGTCCATCCGGCTGCATCATACGGCTGTTCCGGAGGACCTTCGGGATACTCTCTGAGATCCGGATACTCTTGTACAGAAAGAACCTGCCGAGCGAGTTCTCCAAATTCCTGGTCGAGAGGCAACACCCAAGTCCCAGCATTTTGGGTTAAACCTTCATGGGTGACATCCTGATTCAACTGGTAAATCCTCAGTCCATTGAAAGCGAGGCGACGTAGTAGCTCAACAGGCGCAACAGGATCAGCTTGGTCTTGCGGAATGAAATAGGCATATGGGGCCGAGGTCTCATACTTCCGGATCACGTCACGGCCTGACTGATACCGGTTATACAGAAGGTCTTCCCTGTATTTTGCCGCATAGTCAAGAACCGCGAGAGATCCAACCCTCATATAGTCCACAGCATCAGACAGCCTCCACCAGCCTCCTTTCCATGGACTGGGGTAAAGCGATTCTACACGCAGGTCACGTCGAGAGGCAGGGAAATCTGAGAGTGAGTAAAAATATGGTGTCGCGTAACGATACAGTGCTGTCTCAGTCCAGAACGCTGCCTGATTCTGCATCATCGGTAGATAATCGACATAGCCCGGATACCAAGCATCGAAGCCTGTACCCATATGTACCGCCCCCGGCATTCCTCGCGACTCAAGCATCTGTGCAATCGCCATCCCGATTGTGTTCACAGTGCGTGCCATAATGGGAGGCGTGAACGTTGCGATCGGCTCTGCGAATGGGGGCAACCAGATCCGCGTCGGAAATGGAGAGCTTTGATGATGGACATAGATGATTTGCGGATCCCACTCCTGCCATGTACGGGCTAGGACTCGCGACTCAATCATATTGAGCATATAGGCGTCGCGGTTGTTATCGTGTCCTATGTACTTCTGGTATAGCCAGGGCATCGAGGACACTTCGAAGGGTGTACCGATGTTAGAGCTATACCAGTCCGCAATCATGGTCTGGCCATCGGGATTCAGTGATGGCCATAAAACGGTGATCACATTTTGTCGGATCGCTGCAATACGTGGGCTTTCATCAGTCACGAGCTCGTACGCGAGTTGTATCGTGTGCTGTGCGCCAGCAACCTCCGAGGCATGCAGGCCCCCATTAACGTCGACGATCGCCTTGCCTTCTCGCGAAAGTGACTGAGCCTCTGAGTCTGAAAGCTCCGCCGGGTGCGCGAGCTTGTCTGCAATGTCCCGGTATTGCTCTACCGATGCGAGGTTTTCTGGTGACGAAATCAAAGCAATCCACCAATCACGACCCTCAGATGTCCTCCCTGCACGCATCATGCTGATACGGTCAGATGAAGCATCAAGTAATTGGAAGTACTCTACGGATTCTTCGTATGTTGCTAGCTGAAAATCAGCACCTGGCTCAAAGCCCAATACAGAAGCAGGTGTCGGGATTTGTGCTGTAGCAGGTACCGCAGCAAACATCGCGGCCAGAACTAGTGTCGCATTACGCACTTTATAATTGCTCTCTTAAGAAACGTTGAGCCTAAGAAGTCCCGCCTGGCCCGCCTCATTGCCCAAACTTGGTGTGTCATTCAAACACACACAACGCTGTAACTCAGTTAAGAGCGCAGCTTAAGCGTACTTTCATTCAAACGAGTCAGATCGTTGGGGTGAGGATAGGGCGAATACATGTGCATACTCTCAGAATAGAGATATTGCCGTGACGGAGTGGCAACCCGGAAGTATCTTGGCCCGCTTATCAACCAAAAGAAGGAGATCCTCTGGGAACCCCAATCAGGATCGCACAGCTGGGATTGATGCTTGAAGGTCTTCTGCGAGAAGCCCGATGGGGAGGGCCGAAAGATCAGTAAGAACGTTGATGTCGTCGTGATAGGATCTGGAATTATCGGTGCCTCTTGTGCCTGGCATCTCGCATCTCGGAACCTGAACGTTGTGGTGCTCGAGCGAGATATCGCACCAGCTATGGGCTCAACAGGCAAGAGTGCCGCAGGCGTCAGAGTTCAATTCACGACACCACCTAATATCAAACTTTCAATGTACTCACTCCCGATTTATCGAGAGTTCAAAGAGCGGCACGGCTACGATATCGGATATCGGGATATCGGATATCTTCTACTTGTCCCGGACAACAGGTGGGACCAGCACATGGAATCTGTCGCATTACAGCAGAGTTTAGGCGCTCCCGTTGAAGTTCTGGATCCAATAGCGGCTCAAGATTACGTGTCATTCGATTTCGAAGGGCTCGCGGGTGCAACGTACGGTCCCTGGGATGGCATAATTGATCCCCATATGGCTACAAACGCCTGGGTGGAAATGGGTAAACACTTAGGTGTCGAATACCACTTCAACACCCCCGTCACTAAAATTGAGCGTCTTACCGAAGGCTGGGTTATCCATAGCCATAATGGCAGCAATACCTTCCATTGCGAGCAGATCGTGAACGCGACGGGTGCATGGTCAGCAGACGCTGGCAGACTCGCCGGCCTTGAAGTACCGATTGGCCCAAAGCGCATACAGATTTTCTTGAGTGCTCCTATCGAGGATTCACGTATTTACCCACTCACCATTGATCTTGCTACGGGAGTTTATCTCCGTAGTGAAGGAGACCGAATTCTGTTCGGCCTCGATGATCTTGATCAAGACTTCGGCTTCACCGAAGGGATGGACTGGGACTGGATGGAGCATGTCCTTTTGACCGGAGTAACCCGCTTTCCGTGGTGGGGTGACTTAGGAATCGACCGCAGGGGCAGTTGGTGGGGGTACTACGCGGTAAGCCCAGATAACAGCCCTGTCATAGGTATTAACCCTGGTGATTCAAAATGGGTAGACGCCTGCGGTTTTTCAGGGCATGGGATTATGCACGCACCCGCAACTGGCTTGGCTGTTTCCGAACTCATTGTTGACGGTCACGCGCACACGCTGGAGATGGATGGATTCCGGCACGACCGTTTCGGTGAAAAACTGGCTGTTGAAGGAAATATTTTTTAGGGCTGGCTGACCCCGGATTTATCTCTAGTTATCGATCTGACGCTGCGATAGCTGCCAGAATAGCTGCAACTGTAACATCCGTCCGGAACTCTATCAGCCTTCTCCCATGTTCCAGAGTCTTGTCGACTGGCAAGAGATTGATGCTGTTGATCGAAGCTTTGTCCGCAGCAATGCGCTGCTGAAGTCTCACGTGCTGAGGGTTGTCGTTCATGATGATCGAAGTGATGTAGTAGTCATCATGAAGTCCTTCTAAACGAGGATCCTCGTCGATCCCGAGTACATCTTTCTGGTACTCAACCACATCATCGTAGTTGTAGTACTCTGGGATGTGGGCAATGACGATGCCTTGGCCGACCCAAGCCTTGGATAGCTCTTCTGCGACGGCTGCCATCCCTCGCTGGTTCCCTCCACTATCTCCAATGAGAAAGATATCTTTGAAGCCCTGTGTTTTGAGGCTCGTCGCCATATCACGAAGCACCGCTTGAAAAGTCTCCTGCGATAGGCGGATACCACCCGGTGTGCCAGCCCGCTCAGGGTTACCAGGCTCTATTGTTACGATCGGTGCGACCAGCGCATTTCCGAGCCTCCTGGCGATGGCATCACCCATCACCGCAAGCACATGGTTATGCTTCCCAGTTGTCAGATAGGGACCATTCTCCTCTATGCCGCCAGTCAAAATCAACGCAGTCGTCTTCCCCTCTTTCAGAGCATCGCGCACTTCAAGCATCGTAAGCTCTTCAATCCAGACATTGTCGAGTGCCTCGATTGGACGTGGGAAGGTCATCATGTCCTTTGTCGGAGATTCTTGTGCGCCCACCTGTGTAACGACCAGAACATACGAGAGCATTACAGGCACTGAAGCACGAAAGAATGTCTTCACGGTCTTTCCCTCCCCGATATGGCTCGGACCACCTCAATTGTGCTTCCTTCGTTGCACGAGCTGGTCTCTAAATAGATTCCCTCTATGGTAACCTGGTCCCCAGCATTGAGGGTACCGAGTTCCCCAGTCAGAGCATAAAGCAGTTCATCTTCATCACGAAATGTCAGGCACGCCTCAAGCTCTTCGGTGACCTGACCCTCTCTTCGGACCAAGCCTTCTTCATTCGTTACGTGGAATGGATTTGATAGTCCGATTGGGCTAAAAACCCCATTGAGTGCAATCACATAAAGCGGCCGATCCCATGATGCCGATTCCGGGATCATGAGCTCGCCCGACATATCACCCCACTCTCCTTGACTCCCTTCCGCTAGTGTCTCAAAACCGGCATGGATTGCACCCACTGCAAGATGGATGCGCGCAGCAAGAGGTAGGTTTTCTGAAGAGATTTCGACCCGTGTCCCTGGGGGTCCACTGAGTGGGGCCACGCTCTGTAGCTGCCTCAAGGAATCCGGGTTGACGAACCTTTGGGCAGCCCCAGAGTCCGCGCCAATCATAAGCAGTACAAGCGCGCCAGCGAGTGAGAGCACCTGACGGCAAGAGCCTGGGTTCATTATTGACATTGAGTCCTCCTTCGGCCCGCGATTCTATCTCTGAAGCGAACGACTGCTATTCAACCTTCCACACAATACATGCAATCTTTGACGCTCTCTGGGCAATGCGCCAGCTTCACCTCCTCTTAAATGCGGTCTCGGCAGAGGTCGGCGAGTATGAACTCTACCCTAGCAACCAAAGATAGGTTGACCCGTCGCAATTTCTTATCGGTGGGTATTCCAATGCTTTGGTCCCCACTATTTAAGGCAATTTCCGGGACCGGCGTCCTCTCTGAACAGCAAAGAGATCCGCGTCTGACTGCCCGTCCGGGACGGCCTACCATCCCTGCACCCAGAGGAGCAGTGATAGTGGAGACCGAAAAAGGGCAAGGCGGGATACTCTATGTACCCGAGAGATACCAACCGACAACTCCTGCACCCCTCATCGTTGCTCTGCACGGAGGGGGTGGTCGAGCAAGAACCTGGGAGAGACTCTACGAACCGTGTGAGGAGCACGGTATTGTGCTACTCGCACCGGAATCGAGGGGGCGAACATGGGACGCGATCCAAGGTATGTTCGGGCCTGATGTTGTTTTCCTAGACTCAACCCTAGAGTACGTGTTCGCACGCTGCGCTATCGATCCCAACAAAATAGCGCTCGCTGGATTCTCTGACGGAGCCTCATATGCCCTATCTCTTGGACCGTCGAACGGTGATCTATTTAGCCAATTAATCGCTTTCTCACCTGGATTCTCTTATCCCGAAGAGCCAATTATCGGACGTCCAAAGGTTTTCATATCCCATGGTAGTGAGGATCGAGTGTTGCCAGTCACACTGAGCAGAGACGGGATTGCGCCAATGTTCGATATGGACGGCTACACCATCCGATACGAAGAATTCACCGGAGGGCATGAGATGCCCCCAGAGGTTGTGACCAAAGCTCTAGATTGGTTCCTGGAATCCGAGCCCTAAATCTTTGCCAGAGCCTCTCCCATGTTGTCGAGCGCCTTCTTTATCAGACTTCTAGAAGTGGCGAGGTTCATACGCATGTGGTCGGCACCACCAGTTCCGTAGCTCAAGCCAGGATTTAGGTAAACCCGAGCGTTCTCAGCGAACCAACGCTGAATCACGGTTTCGGGAGTGACTGTGTTACCCGATGCCCTGCTCTCCTTAGCAGCCGTCTCTTTCGCACCGATCCTGCTCACTACTTGGCTCACATCAAGCCAGGCCAGATAGGTCCCCTCAGCTTTGGTGTAGTCTAAGAGAGGTATGTTTTCTTGAATGTAGTTCTCTGCAAAATCGTGGTTGCCATCTATGTACGGTAACAGTTGATCAAGCCAATCTTCTCCCTCAGTGAGTGCGGCAAGATTAGCTACCATGCCAAGAGTACTCAGGTCAGCTCTGGTGTTGGCACGCACACGGGCAAGATAGTCAGGGTTGGTAGAGAAGTACCAAGCAGCCTTCATGGCAGCCAAACTGAAAGACTTACTCGCAGCCTTAAAGGTCAGGCTGTTATCAACAATCTCCTTATTCGGAAGGCTAGCAAATGGTGTGTATTTGTTCCCTTTAGTCACGAAGTCACAATGGATTTCATCCGCAAGTACAACCACTCGATGTTCCAGGCAGATTTCTCCCATCCGTGTCAGGTCCTCCGGAGACCAACAGTTACCGGTCGGATTTTGAGGATTACATAGGATGAAAACATTGGCCGTCCTGGCTCTTCGCTCAAAATCCTCGAAATCGATTGCATACCTTCCATCAACCACTTTCATCTGACTATCTGATGCAACTGTTCTCGTGAACCGAAGATCAGAGTAGAAGCCATTATAAGTTGGCGTCGTCAGAAGCACTCTTGATCCGGGTGGCGAGAACGTATGCAGCGCCGCAATCAGACCTGGGTGTACACCAGTGGTAAGCACCACTGTGCTAGGATCGATATCGAGCCCATATCGGCGACTATTCCAGTCTACGATGGACCGGACGTAAGAAGCAGGCCTTCTTAGGTAGCCCCAATTCTCATGCTCACAGCGTTCAGCAAGAGCCTTCGTGATACACGGTGGCGCCCGGAAATCCATATCCGCGATACCCATGCCGACTTCGATTTCCTCACCATAAGTCGCGATTGCACTGTCCCATTTAGTGCAATCGGTGCCGACACGATTGTAGACTTCATCGAAATCGAAGACCTCTCGTCCGGTGGTTACAGGTTCGGAGACATCCATCTCCTCTGCAAAAGCACTCCGTGTTCCAACCGCCCCGAGAACTGCCGTCATCCCGGCATTCCTTAAGAACGTCCGGCGATTGAGTCCATTTTCTTGCTGCATGCTCATGACCTCCTGGTCCGAATATCTTCAGCGCACTGCTCTTAAGGCCGTATTGGGAACAGCGCGGTGTGGTCCCAACATGTAGACTCATGAGCGGTACTGCCAGATCAGGAGAAACATGACACGGTTAACAAACAAGATCCGCTTAAATACCCTCTGGTTCCTCCACGTACTGCCCTAAGAGACGAACCTCGCTTGTAACAGCTTCCAATGCTTTTACTGCGGTTAACTGATCGGTGGTGGAGATTGGATAGTCACGGCACCATTGGCTGCAGACGAAACCAACCGGGCGTACTTTGATAGAGCCCCATCAGGTATCAGGCTCGAAGGCGGTGACCATGCCATAACTCGCGACTTAATCTCATCAGGGCTCATGTCGACTGAAACAGTGCGTTCTTCTAAGTCAAACGTCACGATATCTCCATCTTCTAGAGCAGCAATCGGGCCACCCTCGACTGCCTCTGGTGCAACATGTCCAGCCATCAGCCCATGCGTAGCTCCCGAAAATCGGCCATCTGTGAGGAGTGCGACCTTGGAGCCTAAGCCTGAACCCGCTAGCGCAGCTGTGACGGCAAGCATCTCTCTCATTCCAGGCCCTCCACGAGGCCCCTCCCCTCGGATCACGACCACATCACCTGAGACGATTGTTCCACCTTGTACTGCCGTCATCGCATCCTCTTCGCTTTCAAAGACCCGGGCAGGTCCTTGATGAAACATCCTCTCATGACCCGCGACCTTCAAAACACACCCGTCGGGGGCCAGGTTGCCTCTGAGTACAATCAGGCCACCACGATCCTTGATCGGATCTTCTATTGATCGGACAACTTCCTGCCCCACAGCTTCTTCCGCATCCGAAACTTCTCCCGAAAGTGTTTGACCAGTAACGGTGAGCGTGTCCCCCTTCAGATAACCACCTTCTAGTAGTCGGCGAGCGACTAGCGCCACCCCTCCTGCGCGGTGAAGATCTGGAGCCACGAAACGCCCCCAGGGTTTCATATCTGCTAAGAGCGGAGTCGTTGCACTAATTCGGTCGAAATCGTCTAGCGTAAGTCGCACACCTGCCTCATGGGCCACTGCCAAAAGGTGGAGAACAGCATTAGTAGATCCCCCGGTAGCAACGGCGACAGCTACTCCATTTTCGAGTGCCTCACGACTAAGGATTTGTCTTGCAGTAACATCCCTTTCGACGAGATCAACGACTAGGCGACCGCAACCACGCGCTACTTCCGCTTTCGCCGCGTCCGTAGCGGGCACCGTACCACTGCCCATGGGTGAAATCCCAGCCGCCTCGAATACAGTAGCCATCGTATTCGCAGTGAATTGACCACCACAAGCTCCAGCTCCCGGGCAGGCAGCCTTTTCAATCTCGGAAAGCTCTTCTTCATCGATACGCCCCGCAGCGCATGCTCCTACAGCTTCAAAAACGTCCTGGATCGTAATGTCTTGGCCCGCGTGTGTCCCGGGTTGTATTGATCCACCGTAGAGCATCAAGCTTGGACGGTCGAGTCGGGCCAACGCCATTACCGTTCCTGGGATCGTTTTATCACAACCCGACAGTGCTATGACCCCGTCGAAGTGGTATCCAAGACCCATCAACTCGATTGAGTCTGCGATGATTTCACGACTAACTAGCGACGTGCGCATACCGGAAGTACCCATGGTAATCCCGTCCGATACTGCGATTGTGTTGAACTCAAGCGGAGTTCCACCTGCATCGATAACACCTTCCCGGACAGCTGAAGCCAAATCCCTTAGGTGAACGTTACACGGCGTCGCATCAGTCCAGGTATTCGCGATCCCAATCAACGGCTTCTCGAAGTCTTCATCTCGTAAGCCCACGGCGCGAAGCATTGCACGCGCGGGTGCCCTATCCCGTCCTCCCAGGAGTTCGCGGCTCCTGAGTGTGGGAAGCTTCAAGTCTCAGAGTCTGGCTGGAGCCACGCCATATGTGAACGAAGTTCCGCTCCCACTTCTTCGATCTGATGGAGCCGCTCGCATGCGCGAACTCTCTGAAACTCCTGTCCACCATTTTTTGACTCGTCAATCCATCTGCGTGCGAAAGCCCCGGACTGGATGTCTTCTAGGATTTCTCCCATAGCGATTCTCGCCGCTGGACCCACAACCCTCTTACCACTTACATAATCACCATATTCTGCAGTATCGCTCACCTCAGCACGCATCCCTGCGAGCCCACCGGCATAAGCCAAGTCGACAATTAGTTTTAGCTCATGTAAGCATTCGAAGTACGCAAGTCGTGGATCATAACCTGCCTCAACAAGTGTCTCGAACCCGGCTTTTACCAATTCGCTGAAGCCACCACAAAGAACAGCTTGTTCCCCAAAAAGGTCTGTCTCAGTCTCTGCTCCACAGGTAGTCTCAAGCAGCCCAGCGCGTGAGGAACCCAACCCAGCAGCGTACGCAAGCGTAAGCTCTCGAGCGCCCCCTGTCGCATCCTGGTGGATACCGTACAGGGCTGGCACTCCGCGACCCGCCTCGAATTCACGACGAAGCATTTGCCCCGGTGATTTAGGCGCAACGAGAATGACGTCCACATCCGATGGTGGCACGATTTCTCCGTAATGGATATTAAAGCCATGAGCAAAAAGGAGGGCGTTGCCCGGATCTAAAGCCGGTTCGATATCAGCAGCATAGACCGCAGGTTGTGCTGTGTCATGAATTAGGAACGCGATTACGTCACCACATTTCGCTGCTTCATGTACAGGCATGACTTCAAGGCTCTCAGCCCGTGCTTTATCGGCTGATGCACTCCCATCGCGCAAGCCGACCACAACCGCTACACCACTATCCCTAAGGTTTAGTGCGTGTGCATGCCCCTGACTACCGTATCCGATTACAGCCACTGTTCTTCCTTCTAGAGCAGCTGTACTCGAGCTGACTTGGTCCATCAGAGTTCTCTCCCTACACTGAAGTTATGTATCAATTACATGAGGGTCGGGTGGAAACATCTCACCACTGCGGCTCACTCCAGAAATAAGACCTTGTTCTTGTAGGTATGCGAGTGCCTCGTCAATCGCACGCGGAGTACCTGAGAGCTCCATAGAGTCTGAACCCTGGCGTTGCAGCACATCATTAACTGCCTCTGGGAGCACCAGCTCGAGGTCACCGTGCGTTTTGACAACGGCTAATTCCCGAGTTGCAGCACAGGATGCTCGATCAGGACGCCTCACAGAAAGAACGTCATATAAGCTTGAAACCTCGGCGGCTACTCTGTCTTCTGGCGTATCAAGATCTCCGAATCGTAGTACGACCTCTCGGATATTATCCTCAGCTTGATAGAAGGAAAGGCTCTCTACCGGCAAGGCGCGACGACGCAGGAGTCCGAGCAAGCGTTCCAGGGCTCCAGTCACATCTTGCAGGCTTGCCACAAGAACGAATTGGCTCATCCAGGAACACGCTTGGGTTCAGTAACCATTTCGTCGAGAGCCGCCCCAGATGGCACCATCGGATAAACATTCTCTTCTTGGCGGACCTGCATCCAGATTAGCACCGGGCCCTCTTCGATGGCTGCAAGGCTAAGCGTGGAATCGAGTTGCTCGCTCCTGTCGATGCGCCATGCTGGAATACCATAGGCTTTCCCCAAAGCAACAAGATCTGGTCCCGAAATCTGTGTCTCTGAGTACCGCTTCCCATAGAAGCGTTCCTGCCACTGTCGCACCATGCCGAGGTAACCATTGTCAATCACGGCGATACGCAATGGAATGCCTTCTTGGACGACTGTCGCGAGTTCTTGGAGACTCATCTGGAAGCCCCCATCCCCTGCTACAACCCAGACCGGACGATCGGGTTGTCCGATTGCTGCCCCAAGTCCTGCTGGCAGAGCATATCCCATAGCCCCCAGACCACCCGAGGTCAGATGGGAACCCGGGACCGCGTCTCCTAACTCCTGTGCAAGCCACATTTGATGTTGGCCAACATCACTTACGGCTATCGCGTTGCTCTCGCTGATCTTGCGCGCGACGGAGCGGATGGCTTCTCGAGCACCGAGCGGGCCCATCCGACGGTATCCGGGCCTCGGCGGCTCCTGTGTCGGATCTGCTTCACGGTTCCATTCTCGAATCCTTTCCCACCAAACCTTACGGTCTGCTTTCGGAACGAGCGGTAACAACATCTTGAGCGACTCGGAAAGATCGGCTACCACTGCAACATCCGCCCGCATCGTTCGTTCGATTGCAGTTGGATCGACATCGAAGTGGACGATCCTAGCGTTTGGGGCAAAGCTGTCTGGGCGACCAATCACTCGGTCATCAAATCGGACGCCGAGACCTAGAACCAGATCTGCATCCTGCAGGCTATAGTTAGCTCTTTCGGTACCATGCATGCCGGGCATGCCAAGTGCGCGAGGATCCGAAGCCGGGAACGCATCCAGTCCCAATAATGAAGTGACGACTGGAAGATCGTTACGCTCAGCCAAGTAACTAAGCTTACCAGCTGTGCCTGACAGAACTACTCCTCGACCAACTAACAATACAGGCCTCTCTGCCTCGCTTAGGAGTTTGGCGACCTGCCGAATCGCTGGCTCAATCTCCTGAGTACTCTGTGGAGGTTCTCCAAGCTCAGGACTCTTTCTGCCCGACAACGAAAGTGTCTTCTCATCGACAAGTGCTGCCTGGACATCTTTTGGTATGTCGACCAACACGGGGCCTGGACGACCAGACGCAGCAAAGCGGAACGCCTCTGAAAACACTTCAGGAATGTCAGATACTTCTTGCACTAAGAATCCGTGCTTTGTAACAGGGATTGTCACCCCTAAAATATCAGTCTCCTGAAAGGCGAAGGTTCCTATTCCAGGACGAGCAACCTGACCAGTTACCGCAACGACCGGCACGCCGTCCATGAATGCGGCCGCCAGCCCAGTTACCAGATTCGTAGCGCCCGGTCCGCTTGTTGCCACACAAACACCTGTCCGTCCTGTCGCACGAGCATAGCCATCAGCGGCGTGAGCCGCGCCCTGTTCGTGTCGACAAAGTACGTGGCGAAGAGCGGAATGTTTGTATAAAGCATCGTAGAACGGAAGAATCGCGCCACCAGGGTGCCCGAAAAGCACCTGCGCCCCCTCTCGAGAGAGCGCTTTACAAGCGAGATCAGCACCTGTGGTTGTGGTAGCCATTCTTTCCAGTTCTTCAATAATGAAAAAAACCGGGCCCTCTCTGCTGAGAGGGCCCGGCGGCATTCGGTTTATTTTTCGACTAGTTAGTCGTGTCCGAAGCGCACCGCACGCTCTCGCCTGAGCCCTAGAATAAGGCCCAGGCCACTAAGAGTGAGCAATACAAGCAGTACCAAAGAGGAACCCAGCAATTTATCTCCAGACAAGTAACTGTTAATCAGACCCGCTACATATACCTCCCTAAAGGGACTGTCAACCCTATTTTCATTTTATCTTCTTTCTCACGAGTTCAACCCTTCCTAGCTTCGCGACCGGACTCGACTTGTTCTCAGTACCAGCCAAAACAGTAAAATCAACTTGTAGAACGAGGCTCCATGTCAGCTGCACGACGTCGGAAAAAGTGGCGAAAGGACCAAGAGCGTCGAGTCCAGCTCCGTAATCAACCTGGCGGACGGGTATTAGACGCTACCCCCGGCCTTCGAGTACTCACAGCCCCTGCAGCACTCACGCTCGGACTTGTTGCGCTGTCATTCCTCCCGCGCATTCAGAGCAATCTTAAGCTAACGATATCAATCTGGGGTGCAGCGATCCTGCTCCTAGCCTGGCTTATCATGCTCTATCTGAAACTGAGACATCAGCATGCCCGTCGGATGTTCCACACTATGCTGCGCCCGCAACACTACCTTCAAGCCTTAGTTCAGTTAGCTGTCTTCGCCTACTGGGGCTGGCATTGGCGACCAGTCTATGAGTTCGGAACGCTACTAGCTGCTCAGCTCATATTTGCATACGTGTTTGATATGCTACTCGCTTGGTCACGGCGAGAGAGGTACACGCTCGGCTTCGGCCCGTTTCCGATCATTTTCAGCATCAATCTTTTCCTCTGGTTCAGAGATGATTGGTTCTACCTGCAGTTTCTCATGGTCGGTATTGGATTCCTAGGAAAGGAATTCGTACGCTGGAAACGCGAAGGTCGGATGGTCCATATCTTCAACCCTTCAGCATTTTCCCTCGGGCTTTTCTCCTTAGTGCTGATCGCTACGGGAACAACCGACCTGACCTGGGGGCGAGAGATCGCTTCGACGCTGACACTGGCGCCAATGATTTACTTGTACCTGTTCTTGCTGGGTCTGATCGTGATGTACTTTTTCTCGATCACACTCGTTTCGGGGGCAGCCGCGATAGCGCTCTTTGGGTTGAGTGCTCTCTACACTTCGCTAACTGGGGTCCCGTACTTTCTCGACTCAGAGATCCCCGCCGCAGTCTTCCTCGGGCTTCACCTATTAGTAACAGATCCATCAACCTCACCACGCTCACGGGCCGGCAAGCTCGTTTTCGGGGGCCTCTACGGAATAGGTGTGTTTGGACTTTATACGCTCCTAGGAGCCTACGGAGCACCGACTTTCTACGATAAACTTCTAGCTGTTCCGCTCCTCAATCTAAGTGTTAGAGGAATTGATATACTGATTCCCCTAATCAGAGAGAGTCGAGCCATAAAGCTTTGGCGACTTGATTGGCCCCCTCTCCGGCTCAATCTGGTTCACATGGCGGTATGGATTGTTTTCTTTGGTTCGATGACCGCGATCGGTAAGACTGACGGGATGCACCCCGGTGATAGCCTTCCGTTCTGGGAGCAGGCATGCGCAGAAGATCGACCGACCGCGTGCAATCGCCTGATCCAATTGGAGGCCAGCTATTGTGGGGACAATTCAGCGTGGGCTTGTAACGAACTCGGAGGGTATTATAGACAAGGAGAAATTGTGGAGTCGAATGCTGATCTTGCCCTTGGCTACTTCTCTCGCGCATGTGAACTCCGACTTCAGGCAGCATGCGTAAACCTTCTCGACCCAGAAAGTTTTAGGCAGACTAATCCGCGAGTACTAGATCTCAGGCTCCTCCTCAGGGAAGGCGGTCCGAACTTGATGGAAATGGCAGAACCAGAGCTATACGAACGTGCCTGCGTTGAACACGACTGGGATTTCGCTTGTGGAAAAGTTGTGAGTGCATCTTAAGTGATCCGAAAAACTGCCGTCCCTCTCGCAGCCCTTGGACTCATCAGCGCAGTGTGGATCGCCTTGAGCTTTGCAGGGTCTCTTCCCGGGCCCGCTTTGATTCCTGATGATACAGTCACCAGTAATCAAACAGAGGTTCTCGGATTTCTAGCGGATGCTTGGCAACTCCCAGATGATCCACTCCTAGGATTCGTCGAGATCACGGCTGGCGCATTCCTGATGGGTAGTGACGCTACCATCGATCCAATGGCATTTGATATCGAGCGCTGGTCAGGCACAAACGCCCAGGCAGTTTTGGAACTTCCGACGTACTACATCGGACGCTTCGAGGTGACTGTCGCACAAATCCGCTCGTTCGTTCAGGCGACAGGTTATCCTATCGATAGTCAAGCACTCAGTGGAGCACCTGA
The DNA here is from genome assembly GCA_963934665.1 of uncultured bacterium. Classification (GTDB taxonomy): domain Bacteria; phylum Gemmatimonadota; class Gemmatimonadetes; order Longimicrobiales; family Gaopeijiaceae; genus UBA1142. The sequence continues at coordinate 15,624 of CAWVZF010000032.1, forward strand.
GCACCCTGCGGCTTTCATCTCTTGGCCAGACGCACTCGCATACAGCCGCTGGCTAGACAAGATCCTAAGAACTTCACTCGAGACACCAGAGGCGCTGAGCACCCTTCTCGAGGCTGGTGGGCAAGTCACTCTGCCAACGGAAGCTGAGTGGGAGAAGGCCGCTCGAGGTACCGACGGACGAATCTATCCATGGGGTAGTGAGCCTAGGCCTGACCGCGCGACCTACCAAGCAAGGGGCACTACAGCTGTCGGGAGCTACCAGTGTCCGGAGTGTCCGTTTGGGCTCTCTGACATGGCAGGAAATGTGTGGGAATGGACTAGAAGCCCATATCAGGCCTACCCCTATGATCCTACCAACGACGCAGGGGACCTAGAAAGCGAGTCTCTTTGGGTTATGAGGGGTGGATCTTATACAGATCCGGAGCGTTTCCTCCGGGGAGCAACTCGAGGAGGCGCCGATCCCGGTGCTCGCCGGCCGTTTATAGGCTTCCGAATAGCGATTTCGCCTTCCGAATGACTCTTCCGGATGAATGGCCTGACAGCTTACGGTGCTCGCCCGACTGAGACATGCACTGTAGACTCACTGCCCGCTTGGTGTCACGGTCCGTTCGGCCGGTCCATAGGGTTTGACAGGGGAGGTGTCATGAAATCCGTAAAGATGTTTGCTGGGTTACTTAGCGTTGCTTTTGCTGCAACAGCATGCGCAACCAGCGAATCCACTTCTGACGCAGTGCTATACGAAGGTGCACAGTTGATAATCGGGGAAGGTGGTACAGTCCTCGAAAATTCAGCGTTTCTGGTCGAGGACGGCCGTTTTACGGCTGTTGGTGCTGCTGGATCGATCGAAGCACCCGAAGGCTCCAGCCATGTTGACTTGGCAGGTAAAACTGTCATGCCAGCAATCGTGAACGCACATGCGCACCTTGCATCACCTCGAGCGGATCGGACAGAAGAGCTCCAACACTGGGCGTACTATGGGACGGGCGCGGTAATGAGCCTCGGCCTCGACGAAGGCAATGTGGGTTTTGAGATGCGGAGCGAAGACATACAAAATGGAGCACGATCCCGTAGCGCAGGACGTGGGATCACTGCACCGGAGGAAGGCCGCTCAGAGGTGCCCTTCTGGATCACATCCGAAGCAGAAGCGCGTGCAGCGGTGCAAGAACTAGCAACTGAAGAGGTCGACTTCGTGAAAATTTGGGTCGACGATCGCGGGGGTCGATACGAAAAACTCACCCCTGAACTATACGGCCCAGTGATCGATGAAGCGCATAAGCATGGTCTCCGGGTCACTGCTCACGTCTTCACCCTTGAGGATGCGAAGGGACTACTCCGTGCAGGGATTGATGCGTTCGCTCACGGGATCCGAGACCAAGATGTGGATGACGAGCTCGTCCAGATGTGGACAGACCGGCCTGAAGTAGTATTGGTTCCGAACCTCCCAAACCCGGGCGTTGCGCTAGACTTGAGCTGGCTCAGTGGAACAATCCCAGCTGAAAGACTCGGGGAAATGCAGGCAGCCCAGCAGGACCGGCCTGCTGCTCAAGAGTCTTTTGGAATCCAAGCACGCAACCTTGATCGCCTCAATAGCGCCGGCATTAAGATCGCGTTCGGTACGGATGGCAGCTCACCCTGGACATCACACCAGGAAATGGAGGACATGGTGCGATCCGGCATGACCCCAGCCGAGGTGATCGTTGCTGCAACAAGCACATCGGCTGAGCTAATCGAGCTCGACGCAGGCTCCATCGCCGCTGGCAAACTCGCAGACTTTGTTGTCCTCGATGCAAACCCGGTTGATGACATCACGAACACGCGCCGAATTTCAGATGTATATATGAGAGGCCAGCGTGTTGAACGAGAGTCACTGCAAGAAAGATGGATAGGAAGTGAGTAGTAAGGTTTTTCTGCCGTTTTATGTCCTTTTGACGCTGGTTGTGACCACATCCTGTGCGGGCCCAGTAGGAACCGCCGGCACACGAATAATACAGCCTGGTGCACCAGGAGAGACGGCCCGAACCTTCGACACAGCAGAGCTAGAAGCGATCGGAGGTTTAAGCTACTCGGAAGCGGACGTGCGTTTCATGCGGGGAATGATACCCCACCATGGGCAAGCCCTCGACATGACAGCTATGGTGTCCGCACGCGCGACCACGGATGGGTTCGGCAGTATGGCTCTCCGGATGCAGATCTCGCAGAGAGATGAAATCCGACTGATGGAGCGCTGGTTGACCGAACGGGAAGAGGAAGTTCCACCCACAAACGCTCATCGGATGATGATGACTGGCGATATGGCACTCATGCCTGGGATGCTCAACGCTGTACAGATGGAACAGCTGGCATCTGCTACCGGGCGAGAATTTGAGCGACTATTCCTCGAATTTATGATCATGCATCACGAGGGAGCACTCACCATGGTGCAAACGCTCTTTAATTCTTCAGGTGCCGGGCAAGAGTCATTGATTTTCAAGTTCGCGACGGACGTTGATGCAGATCAAACAATTGAGATACTGCGGATGCGTCGAATGCTGGAGGAACGACGATAGGCTCTGTGGTACCAGGCCGTACTACGGCCAGACGGATAATAGCCTGAACGACTTACTCATTGGATACAAGGAATTAGGATGATACTCGAACAGATTTCCGGATTTACCCATCGAGGAGCTGCTCTGGTGATGACGTTGGTGATGACGGCCAGCCTCATAGGCGGATTTTCGGAGACTGCTGCGCAGCAGGTAGTACCCGACTCTGTCACACCAGAGCCATTGTTCACATGGGATCCGAATGATCCGCGCCTCGAACTCGGTGCAGGATGGATGAACGCTGAATCAGCGATCCGGGGACTCGAACAAGTCTCTGCGATTCCGCGACCGGACGGATTTTTCAATCCGGCGACCCCAGACGATGGGCGTTTCAGCAATACTGATCTAGCATTCGAGGGGCAATACCTATATCAGGGCAATTATAACGGCTTCCAAATCTACGATTTGGAAGATCCGAATACCCCGATGCTGGCACTGTCCGTTGTGTGCCCAGGTGGACAGGGCGACGTCTCGGTCTATGAAAACCTCGTCTTCATGTCAGCTCAGGAGACGCGCGGCAGACTCGACTGTGGTATTGAAGGTGTCGCAGACTCGATTAGCTCAGAACGGATGCGTGGCGTGCGCATATTCGATGTCTCTGACTTAAATAACCCGATGCAAGTTGCTGCCATCCAATCGTGTCGTGGGTCACACACGCATACGCTGGTCGTTGACCCAGACGATAGTGAAAACGTGTACGTCTACATACAGGGCACAAGCTCTGTGCGCCCGACAGAAGAACTCCCAGGGTGCTCTGGAGGCGAGCCCGATGAAGATCCCAACACTGCACTGTTCCGAATCGAAGTTGTGCGCGTACCACTGGATGCACCCGAGGATGCCGAAATCGTAAACATGCCCCGCATTTTCGCAGATGCGGAAACCGGGAACATCGCAGGGCTATGGGCTGGAGGTGATCACGGTACAGGCACTCAGGACACTCGACGCACACATCAATGTCATGACATCACAGTTTATCCCGAGATTGGGCTAGCTGCCGGTGCTTGTTCTGGAAACGGGATTCTGCTCGATATCTCAGACGTCGTGAACCCACGACGGATTGATGAAGTGCTCGATCCGAATTTCGCGTATTGGCACTCCGCCACATTTAACAACGGCGGTACAAAAGTCGTGTTCACTGACGAGTGGGGTGGTGGTGGCCAAGCACGCTGTCGAGCATCAGATCCTCCGACGTGGGGAGCCAACGCAATTTTCACCATCGAGGACGGTGAAATGACACTAGGAGGCTACTATAAACTCCCTGTACCTCAGACCGAAACGGAAAACTGTGTAGCGCATAACGGCTCGATCATCCCGGTACCGGGGCGAGATCTAATGGTACAAGCTTGGTACCAGGGCGGCCTATCAATCATGGACTTCACTGATCCAGAAAACGCTTTCGAAGTCGCGTTCTTCGATCGGGGCCCGCTCAGTGCCGAAGCGCTATTCACCGGGGGTTATTGGTCAACCTATTGGCATAATGGTCGCATATACGGTGCAGAAATTTCACGTGGAATCGATGTCTTTAGGCTAACCCCGACTGAGCATCTTTCGCAGGCTGAGATTGATGCTGCGGAACTCATCCAAATCGATCAATTTAATGCGCAAATGCAGCCCCTGACGGTTTGGCCGGCAGTTGTACCCGTAGCACGTGCCTATCTTGATCAACTGGTCCGAGGAAATGGAATCCTCAACGATCGGGTGCCTGATGTTGCTAACATTCTTGACAGAGCGGAGCGAAGTACTGCAACCGCTATGCAACTTGCTGAGGTCGCAGCCCAACTAGATCAGGATGCTACCGCAATACGTGCTGGAACACTTGGTGGAGATGCCGAGCGTCTTTCAACACTCGCGGAACTGCTCAGAAATCTAGGTGGCTGAGAAAAGTTAGTGAGGTGCTTTGGGGCTGATGGATTGCCCCAAAGCACCCACTTCCTGCCCAAATTATGGTTCGCTCCTTGAAGAGCGCCTGATCAGTCGGTGATCGGCAATTCAGAGTTCCACATATCAACGACAACCTTCCACGAACCATCTTCCTGCTTCTTCCATGTATGAAAGTCCCGAACAACATCTCGTCCAGGCGGACCTTCAGGGTTATTGATCGTGATTTCACCAACAGAAAGCGTCCACCCAATGTCACCCGATATAGAAATTTCCGCCCGCACAATCTCGAACTCGAGTTCAACTCCTGGCGTTTCAATAAAGCCAAACCGATAACCCTCTACACCATCTAGCTTTTCTACCAAACTGGCATTGGGTGGCACCATGATCGCATCGTCATCATAGAGAGCTACTACCGCCGCTCTGTCCTTTGCACTCGCTGCTTGATGATAGGTGTTCGCTGCCAACCTCAGGGAAGTTAAATCTGATTCAACCTCGATGGTGTTTGCGGATCCACATGCACCTCCCATCACCGCTGTAATAATGATGAGGATTGATTGTTTCTTCATTTGTTGCCTCAGAGTTGTTCGATGAACCATGGTCTGGTGCTAGGTGACTTCAGATAATAAGAATACACATAAGCTGCACACTCTGTTGGTGTTCCAAGTCAAGAAGTGATACTGGGGCCTGACCAATTGATCTCTTGTCATCCAAACAGGTGGGGATATTCTCTGCTGACGGTTTTCCTGACCGCCTGCTCATCGCCCTCGGAATTAGAGGATGATAGCACCCGACCTGTACCATGCCTGTCGATCAAATCGGTCTGTACTGAGCGGGTCGCGGTCGGCAGCAGTGTCTACCTTCCAGTATTCACCACACACTCTTTGTCCGAAGGAAATCCCCAAGTTACCCGTGGCCTTATTATCGTTCACGGCGCGAACCGCAACGCGGACGATTACTTCCAAAGAGGATTCCAGGCCGCAGGTGCCGTAGGTTATCAGGAGACTACGGTCGTCGTCGCACCATATTTCCAAACTTCTTCAGATAATCCGGCATCAAACGAGCTGTTCTGGAGTAGCAGTGGCTGGAAGCGAGGGCACCTTTCTAGCACTGAAGGGCCCCGACCCCGTAGGAGTTCGTACTCAGCAATTGATCAAATCGTTGATCTTCTCTCAGATCCATCCCGTTTCCCGGCATTGACAGAAATCACTATGACGGGTCATTCAGCAGGCGGACAGGTCGCTCATAGGTACGCAGCAACGAGCCGTGCTGAGAAAAATCTGGGATCAGTAACGATGCGTTACGTAGTAGCAAACCCCTCCACTTACCTAT
>CAWVZF010000033.1:0-20746 GCA_963934665.1 uncultured bacterium
CCTGCGCTCCACCGAATGTGACATTAAATGTTCTGGAATTTGCCACATTGGTGAGGAAGAAACGTACGACCTCTCCCTTCTTGGCTGACAGCTGATGATCGGTCTCACCATTAACCATCATCACATTCCCAAAACGCCCCATCAGAGCATGTGTGGGCGCGCTCTCACCCCAGGGCAGTGCACCCTGTTCATCCATAAGAATATCGTCTAGGACCAGGATCTCTTCTCTGTGAACAGGACCGTAGTAGTTAGGGTTCGGCGAGGTCACCAAAAGGTTTCCGAAAAGTCCTAGGTCCTGCTGCACATCCTCTCGTGCGTGCGGATGATACCAAAACATTCCAGCATCAGGGACATGGACTTCATAAAGAAAACTCTCGCCCCGCTGGATCGCTTCCTGCGTTACTCCCGGGACACCGTCAAACTCATTGGCTAGACGCACACCATGCCAATGGATTGTTGTCGGTAATTCGATCTCATTCCTGACACGCACAAAGAGCGTAGCATCCTTTGGAGCTCGAATTAACGGCCCTGGGTACTGCCGGTTGTATCCGAACATCACGATCTCGTGGCCGTTGAGACTGCGACGCACAATTGACACTTCGATATCTAGCGTATCTCCGTCCACCATCTCAACAACCTGGGATGGCTCTGCTTCCGGGAAGTTTGCGGGATTTATGCCTTCGCCAGGCAGAAAAGCCCCTACGATGGGTACAGCCCCGGCTAGACCCGGAAGCATGATCATGTTCGGGTCCATTGGCACCATTCTCCACCCACCTGACATATCCATGCCTGGCATTTCCGACTGTGCGGTTAGTGGACCAGCTAGAGCCGCAGCGGCCACTACTGTCAGGCAATACCCAGTGACTCTCGTTATCAGGGTTGGGGGAGTATGCATCATGTTTCTTTAGCTTGGCACGGACCGCGACTACGAGGCCCTGAATTTTCGAAGCCCAGGGGCGCTAGCTTGCGTAGCCGTAGGCGGCACAATTTTCTTGCTGGAGTGCGCCGTGACCTACCATGGTGTGCATCATTCCACTACGTGACACTCCCCGGAATACGATTGGGCCGACCCACATTGATTGCTCTGGGTCGTTGTCCGCTTCGAGTGTTATGACAACCAAAAACTTGTTCCACCCGACCTTACCTGACGCCCTAAGTTTCTCGTCAAGCGGCCCCAGGCGTTCAATCTGGTCTAGCTCTCTCGTTGTGACCCAGGCCACGAGCCGACCTGCTGTCGGGATCTTCATGCGCTCTAACGAGACATGAACCGAGTACTCATAGCTCCCATCCTGTGAGATACCTACAGAAAATGGTGAGCTTGCCGGATTAGATAGATCAGCTCTGCCCGTTGCTAGCCCAGTCCCAGGAATATTTTTTGTCGTTACCAATTCAACCGAATAGTACTCCGCTCCCTCCAGTGGGCAGTATCCAGGTTCTCCTGCCCCGACAGAGGACATATTAGCTAGAGGCAGCGCGAAGGAAATCAGAACTGCAAGACCGAATCTCTGTCTATAGAGCATCACGTTTCTCTAATTGGCCGCTCAGCGTTGGCTAGTGGTCGCTGATTGGGCGTGTGACTACAGGTCGATCCCAATCTTGAGCTGAGGAGATATTTGGATAGCCCCAGTTCTCTCCATTCCAGCCCTGAAACCCGTCCATACTGAACGTCCAAAAACCGGTTGACATATCACTGATTACTATTAGCCCGTCTTCATTTCGCACGTCCACACCAAATGCGCCGTTAAACATCGCGGGACGGTCAGTGCTTGGTGCTCCGATGTACGTGTCATAATAGCCAACAGTAGCCGGATTCTCAGGATCTTGGAGGTTGAAAATCTGAAGGCCGTCCAGGTATCCTGAAACGAATACATACGGCCACCGGACCTCATGGTTGTGCACCAGATGCCGCCAATCAGCTGTGAAGGCTGAGATCGGCGATCGGATATTCGTAACTTCCCCTTCCAGTGCCGGCTGCAGATCAAAGATTCTGAGTGGAGCGTACTGGTATTCGCTTTCTGCGATCACATAGCGCCCGTCAGCACTCGGCGTGAAGGTATGACCACTCTGGATCCCGCTGATGCCGGTCAGCGTAATACGGAGTTGGGGTTCCTCCAGATTTGAAACGTCGTAGATGTAATATCCGCCCGTACCCCCACCATAAAAGCGATCTTCTCCAGTATCAGGATGATATCCTACGTAGAAGTCGTGGTATCCGCGCCCGCCGCCTCTACCAAACGCGCTCTCAGGCACAGGCACCATACCCACTCGAGCATTCTCTAGATCTCCCTCAACAATCATCCCGAGATCGTAGACGAGCGCACCTGGAGCGCGAGCAGTCGTGAACAGATATACTCGGCCATTGGAGTGCTTGTAGATGAAAATGTTATGGAATCCACCCGGCATCTCTGGTTCCCGAATACGGGCAGCTTCACGCACGGTAGAGGGGTCAGGTAGCCCAGTCACATCAAGGATAACGGCGCCAAGATCACTGTTCGGACCACCTGCTCCGAACTGAAGGGACTGCACCAAGTAATAGCGATCATTCCACTTGAAATGCTTTACATCCATACCGCCGGTACCCTGATGGAGATCTTGATTTTCAATTCTCCATTCATAAAGAAGCTTGGGCCTTTCTGGATCTTCGATGCTGATGATGTCCGTGCCTCTGGGGCCCTCAAAGCCGTATACCATCCGGGCCACATATGCAAATGGCCTGTGCATTTCCTGTTCTATGTCCATATCAGCGACCGATAGCCGTGGCCCAAGTGGAAGGTGGCCTAGGACTTCCATATTGTCGCTGCCCCTTTTAAGCGGATTCCAGGGCACGTTCTGAGCTGCTCCGGGGGATACGAGGCTTGCGGTCAGGAGAACAATGGCGAGCATTAAACTGATGGATCGGATGGCCTGCATAGGGCACCTCTTAACTGTTTGGTTATAAGCTAAAGTTGAGTGCTTTTAGAGTCGGTGGGCAAGATGGAACCTACCTCCGGTCCATCCACCACTCGTCCTTCAAGATTGTAATATCCTGCTCCTGTTCCTGGCCATCGACAGACATTATGACTGTGTATTGGCCCACAGGCGCAGAGCTGTATGCATAACGGATGTTGTCCCGTGGTGGTCCACCACGCCCGCCACGTCCACCGCCACGTCCGCCTCTGCCACCACCCTCACGGAGTCGGTCCTGCTCGGCTGCACTCCGCTCGATTCGCTTCTCCATGTTCCACAAGACACGATGAATGCCCGCGTCAGCCGGACCTTTGATATCGGAAACAGGAAGCGAATTTTGGTATACGGTAAAGGTTACGGAGTCGGAGGCTTCTCCCGAAAGGTAGTAATACATCGCAACCCCTTCGGGTTCACTCTCACCGTTGAAATTAGATGATGAGTAGTTCGTCAAGTCAGGACTAACCCACCGGACTTTAGGTTCTGGTTCAAAAAAGTGGGCGTCTTTAGCGAGTACTTCTGGCGTGAGTTCTACAAGCGAACTGATATCAGTGATGTAAATTCCGCGTCCGTGGGTTGCCACGACCAAGTCATTTTCTCTTGGGTGGATCTTCATGTCATGTACAGGCGAGGTTGGCATATCAAGCTTCATGCTTGTCCAATTCCCTCCACCATCGATCGAGACCCAGACCTGAAATTCAGTACCTACGAATAAGAGGTCAGGGTTCGTATGATGTTCGCGTATGACGTTAATTGGTCCTGCTGGCAGATTCGACGAAATATCAGTCCAAGACTCACCGAAGTCGGTTGTCTTATATACAAAGGGGCGGAAGTCATCTCGACGGTACCCCGTGTAAGATACGTAGGCGGTACCAAGATCATGGTGGGATGCCTCGACTCGGCTCACCCAATACTCGGGGTTATTTGGGATGTTATCGTTCAGTAGTGCCCACGATAGTCCGTCATCTTGAGTCACCTGCACATTGCCATCGTCCGTACCAACCCAAAGCAATCCGGATTTTAGTGGGGACTCATCAAGTGACGTAATCGTTGCGTATTGGATGTTACCGTCACCCCCCTTTCCTGTGGTCAGGGTTGCAGGATCAGCCTTAGTGAGGTCCTCGCTGATCACTTCCCAGCTCTCACCCCGGAAGGATGATCGCATCACCTTATTTCCAGCGTGATAGATAACGTCGCAGTCATGGGCAGAGACAACGATCGGGGCGTTCCAGTTGTAGCGCATGTCGGGATCATCGTAACGGATACCCTTACGATTCCCGGTCCACAGGTCGAGCCGGCTAATCGGCCCAAACTGAGATTCATTATAGAGGAAGCGGTTATTACAGGTGTCGAACTCATTGTACATACCATCACCACCACCCACTCGGTCCCACATTTCAAAGTAAATCGGTCCTCCGGAGGGATTTGTGCTGTAGGCCATGTGTGAGCCATTGTCTTGTAAGCCGCCGGCCACCCGGTACGGCTGAGACATGTCGATGCCGACCGCATAGAACTGAGCTAACGACTGAAAGTCCGGATGGTACCAGTTCTCTCCGCCATCGTAGGTAATTCCCAACCCGTGATCATAGCCGAGGATCATGTGATTCGAGTTATCGGAATCAACCCACAGAGCATGATCATCACCACCGAAGCCAAGTGGCTGGGTCTCCCATGTTTCTCCTCCATTACTCGTGCCCCAGGATCGAGCAGAGAGCACGTGGACGACGTCCGCGTCATTGGGGTCTATGATGATTTGCCCATAGTAATAAGCGGGACCACCACCGATTGATTGCCCATCAGGGCTTACTTTTTCCCATGTGATTCCAGCGTCATCCGATCGATAAACCTCTCCTCCGATCATTCCACGGCTGGACTCGTGATCTAGTAGTTCCTGTCGACGCTCCTCTTCGGACATGTCGTTTTTGTTCGCGTTTTCGATTGTTACATAGATGATACTAGGGTCGCGTTCGTAAACGTCGACTCCGATTCGTCCGAGCATACCCTCGGGGAGGCCAGCTCCCAGTTGAATCCAACTGTCCCCGCCGTTCGTGCTCTTATAGAGACGACTTCCCGGACCACCTAGATCAAATGTGAATGGAAGACGCACCTTGTCGTAGGTAGCCGCGTACAGGGTTTGTGTGTCGGAGGGGTCCATGACCACATCCACAACACCGATGCGGCGGCCTTCTACCTCAGGTCCAAGAACGCGAATCCAACTGTCTCCTCCATCAGTTGTCTTGTAGAGGCCGCGTTCTTCGTTCTCTGAATAGAGGTAACCTAGGGCAGCAACGTATACGATGTCTGGATTTGATGGGTGGACTACTATACGACCGATGTGATGGGATTCGGGTAGTCCTAGATGTATCCAAGATTCCCCTGCGTTGGTTGACTTATAGACACCGTCACCCCAGTAGCTGCTTCTCGAGTTATTTGCTTCTCCAGAACCGAGATACAGGATGTCCGGGTCTGATGGTGCCACGGTAATTGCACCGATCGAGAACACGTCTTGATCTGTAAACAATACGTCAAATGTGATTCCGTTGTTTTCGGTCTTCCAGAGTCCTCCAGAGGCAGTAGCTATATAGAAAGTGTATGGACGCTGATTCGGTACTGCGATATCCACGAACCGGCCACTTTGACGAGTTGGGCCGATCTCCCGGTACTCTAGGTTGTTCAGAAGTGCTCCATCTAGCCTCTGTGCAGTCAGATCTTGCGTCGACCATAGTCCCGCAGAGACAACTAAGAAAAATACAGAGAGGGAAAGCCTGACTCTATAAAGCTGCATGGGGCTGACTCCAGTGGTATGCCTACAACGGACTGATGGCTTGGGATCGGAGCGTAGAGAGGAGAGCGTATCCCGGCAAGTGTATCCAAAAGCTTGCCTCGAACGTCTCGCTGTGGTTTACTATGGCCTGTCGAAAGAAATATAGGTGACACTGGACTATAGGAGATACGCCCGTGTCTATGATGGATCAGGATGTACCTGACATCGGGGATCCGATGCTCGAAGATGAAATCGCCCTTGATCTTACCCTGTTTCGATATTCGCTCTGGTTAGGGTTAGGACTCTTTGTGGTCTGGATTATAGCGATGATGCTTCTGCCCTAACGTCAGCGGGCAAGAACCAAAGGATTGGCGGCCTGTACCTCACGGGGTATGGGCCGTTTTTTCAAGTTCACTTCCGATAATATTCAGCCCCTAGGCGGTCCTTCCAGTAAGCCTTCCAGGGGCTCTTCTCTTGCTCCGTTCTCATCACAGACTGCGAACGTTGATTCGGAACTGCCGTACATTGCTACGCCTGCATAGTCGCCTTGCTTATTGAGAATGAAAAATCGGAGGTCGAAATTCGGCAAACCCCGAGTATTAAGGAGGCGTGACTCGATTGTATTATCTCGTACGCGGGCAAGAGCAGCTATTCCAGCATCCTTTGGAGACATTCCCTGCCGCATGAGTTCCACGATTAGGAATGAGGCACAGTTGTAGAGGTTGGCCTCTCCTCGGCCTGTCGAGCCGCAAGCTCCTACCTCATTGTCCACATACTGACCCGCTCCCAGGATCGGCGAATCTCCCGCACGCCCGGGAATTTTCCAGGATAGGCCACTTGTTGTTGTTACTCCACAGATGTCTCCATCTGCCGAGAGACCTTCAAGGCTCGTTGTACCCCAAAAAGAGTGCTCTGGGATAAGATTGTCGTCCACCATTGATAGGCCTGCATCAAGTGATGCTCGATAGAAATCTTGGAGCCTAGTGTCATAAGAGGCATCAGGATCATCTCCCTCGCCATTCCGTTCTGGGAATCCATTTCTTCGGACCCGGTCCTCAGGGTCAAGCCAATGGCTAGGATCAACTCGACGCCGCCACTCGAGCCAAAGCGCTCGGGATTCCTCAGTGTTGAGGTCATCATGGATCTGGAATCCAAGCGCACGAGCAAAGTCCTGCGCACCTTTTCCGACGATTAAGTGGTGATCGGTTAGTTCAGCCACTGCTTTTGCAACGAGTGATGGTGTCTTGACACCCTCGATACCCGCGACCCCTCCAGCCCATTTCTTGGGACCATGCATAAGGCAGGAGTCTAGCTGGACGACCCCGTCGGCATTAGGAAGTCCACCATACCCTATCCCACGCTCTTCGGGGTCGAGTTCTGGTATATTCACTCCTGCAACGATGGCATCAAGAACATCTTCTCCGGAACTGATCCCCCGGAATGCTCGTGTTATCGCGCTATCTGAGCCGCCGTTAGTAAATCGGATGCTGCTGACGTCAGCGATACACAGGGGGCGGCTACGGCGTGTGTGAATGGCTGGAGCAGAATGTTTTTCGTTGTCCAGCGACGCAGGTTGAGCACTTAGAGCTCTTGGTGTTGTTGCTACTGCAACTCCCTGCACCGTTGTTTTCACAAAGTCTCGTCTATCCATGAGATCCTTCAGCTTGTGGTCGTAATTGGTTGTTATTCTAGCATTCGCTGTTCGAGTCTGATGAGCTGCTTCGCACGTGCCCAGATGCGGTCGAACATCTCCTCTGTAAGCTTACCGGTAAATGTATTTTGCTGACTCGGATGATACGAGGCGAGCACTGTCGTACTGCCGATTGATAATTCAGCTCCGTGGCTAAACCGAGGACGTGGACGCGGGATTGAGTGGCCGCGGCTAGCAAGAATCCGAAGTATTTGTAGGTATGCAAAGTTGCCCAAAGTGACAATCACGCGCACGGAATTGACGAGGTCAAATTCTTGTTCTATCCAGCTTCGGCAGGCGTCTCGCTCATCGGGAAGAGGTTTGTTTGCAGGCGGTGCACAGCGGACTGCGGCAGTAATGAGAACATCGTTCAGTTCGAGGCCGTCATCCTTTGATGTCGAATGTGGTTGGTTCGCAAGGCCAGCCTTGTATAGTGCACGGTAAAGCCAATCACCCGAGCGGTCTCCTGTAAACATTCTTCCGGTTCGGTTCGCTCCGTGTGCAGCAGGGGCAAGGCCTACAACGAGGATGTGGGCGTTTGGGTCACCGAATGATTGAACAGGTCGGCCCCAATAGTCGTGATCACGAAACGCTGCGCGTTTCTCGCGGGCTACCTGCTCTCGCCACTTAACGAGTCTTGGACAGCGCCGGCACTCTGTAATGCTTGTCTGAAGCTTGTCGAATGCGGATGCGTTCATCCGTCGCATTCAAGCCAAGCGAACCAACACATAATTCCGGGGCTACCTAGGATTGCACCGGAGACGGGAGTTTGAGGGTCGCTAGGTCACCGACCCGGATGCTGCCTCCTTTGATGACAGCTCCGTGAACTCCTCCATTCCAGTGAGGATCTAAAGCATCAAGTAGTCCCTGGCACTGCTCATCCATTAACTCACACGGACGTGTTTCACCCCTGAGCAGGATGTGGGCTTCACCAACGATCAGTACATGATCTTTCATATTCTGTAGCTGAATGCCGCTCACCATAATGTTTGCTCTTCGCATTCCAGGCTCTGATTCGGGGAGTGACTTCTTGATCCTTTCGAATACTTCTTTCTCAATTACCGTGACTTGTCTTGTTGCATTGAAATTAGCGTCACCTTCGAGGCCTCTGTCCGCTACTGCATTAACCTGCTCGACTGGATCCATGACTCCTCCATGGGATTTTTTCTTCCAGAGCGCCTCTATCCTGCCGTTCATTATGTCTCCTGTTGAAGGAATTTCTTTCCTCACGGAATCCGCATAGGACTCCGGAGCACTCGGCAGTTCATTTCTGCTAAGTGGGTCTCCGTTCGGATGGGTAGTCCACAATATTCTCCCACTCTGATGCATCGGATCGTGCTACCACTGCGACCACTGGTTCGGTGTCACTTAGGTTGATTACTTCGTGCGGCACACCTGGTCTGATGAAAATGAAATCTCCGGCCTGATTGTCCAGTGCCTTCTCTAGGTCCATCCCATATTCGTGGCGCACCCGGCCTTCAAGTATGTATAGCATAACTTCGAAATTGATATGGCTGTGCGCGTAAGCGACCGCACCCGGAGGTACTATCGCCACGTTCATGGACAACCGTTTGGCACCAACATTTTTTGCTGACATCCCAGTCTTGTACCGGATGCCATTCCAATCACGATCAGTTTCTGGGTTTCGGATGCAGAGAATGCCACCGCCATCTTCCGCGGTATCTGGTGGTTTTCCGGATATCGCCTTGTCACATGTCATTGAATCGTGGTCTCAAACACTTTTGTCCTGAGACGAACGTAATGTCGTCAGACATTCAGTCTTATTTGTTGTAATGTGCAACTCAATCGTCATGGTTTAATTCGTACTGACGTTGGGTGTATTCCCTCTCTTTAGCCTGGACTTTGTCACGGTTTCGGGCTGCTTTCATACTGCGTTTTTTCCTGGCTTCAGAATGGACACTTGGCATAGAAAGCAATTGCTCTAGATCGTTTCCATGACATGATGGGCAGTCGGGTATCTCCATCTCTTTTCGAACTAAACCTTCGAATTCGTGTCCACACTCCCGGCAGAGATAGTCGTAAATCGGCATAAATCAGCTCAAATCTTTATAAGTGTCAGCATCTTCTGGATAACCTCATTTCAACGTGAGGATTCTTGAAGATAATGTATGCAACCTAAGTGCTATCGGAGTATGCCCGTCTATAGGCTTTGAGTTCGTACTAGATGGCCCTGCACTTATTGATTCATCCCAGCTTGAGTTCGTACATAGCGTGCCGCCGCCTCATGTGTGGCAAACCAAACATCATCGCGTGTTTTGATATGCTCAATCAGTCCCTCCAAGGCTACAATCCGTGAGCGGTGCCCAGCTATATGTGGATGCATTGTGAGTAAGAACATAGTCCCCTCTTCCCAGGCCTTATCAAATTCATCGATCCAGACTTGCATTACCTCCCTTGGAGGGCTGTAAGAGTCTCCTCGGGGGTTGAAGAGTGGTGCGTCATCTAGGATCCATTCGACAGGCAACTCCACGAGATTTGTTGGCTCACCGTTATCTAGGAGTTCGTACGGACGGTCATCCGCCATAAGAGAACTCTCGTAGAGAAAGCCTAGTCGCCGGACTATATCAAGTGTGTTAGGGCTGAAATTCCAAGAGGGCGCTCGATATCCTACAGGTCGCTCTCCTGTCAGTTCGGTCATTGCGTCTACTGCCGCTATAAGCAGTCGTTCCTCGGTTTCAGCGTCGAGTTCAGAGTTTCGTTCGTGTATCCAACCATGAAC
This sequence comes from uncultured bacterium, assembly GCA_963934665.1. Lineage (GTDB taxonomy): Bacteria > Gemmatimonadota > Gemmatimonadetes > Longimicrobiales > Gaopeijiaceae > UBA1142. The sequence goes on from CAWVZF010000033.1 coordinate 10,138, forward strand.
AGCGATCTCATGAATTCCTGAAGCTTGGATCAAGGCAGCTTGTGAGGGTGCAAGCTTCAGGCTCCATGCAGGAAAGAAAAAAGTGGAAGGAATATCCTCCTCGTTCATGAGTTCAACGATGCGGGGAAGGGCGACCCGCGAGCCGTACTCTCCCTGAGAAAGAGGTCCAACGCTAACACTACCATCCCTGAGGCCCTGGACCGTCTCATTATCTACATCGAAAGAAAATAAAACAGCCACCCGGGCTTCGTTGGGCCAGCTTTCAGGGGTGAGGTCGCGGCCAGCCCTGACTTGATTGACTGCGGCACGAACTTCGGATTCAGTCCAGTCCCAGGGAGGATTGCCCCTCTGTTCATTTAGCTGGGACGGTTCCTGGCATGCGAAGAGCAGAAGTGAAGTTGTGGTAGCGATCAAGATGCGGGTCATCGGATGCTCCATTAGGGGATTACTCAGCCTACCTGGCTTAGCAATTTGAGGCCAGGAGCCCTCTGATACTTTCTCCAGCGATTCTTTACTCACCACAAACCCTTAGAATTCCTAAGCGTTGCTATGGGCAACATCACTTCTCGTAGGGGATTTGCATGGTTCCGGTGCTTACCAGAACAGCTCTGCCGCCAACGCGGACTGCGGATGTAGCACCATCTGACCTATCCGCCTCGACATAGATGAGGCTCGGACGATCCATCTCGATACCCTGTTCGATGGTCCAGGACAGTGAGCCCTCTTCACAGGTGTCCAAGTTCGATAGGTAGCCCCCTAGAGCCGCTGCTGCAGAGCCAGTCGCTGGGTCTTCTGCGACACCCGACCCCGGAGCAAACATGCGGACTCGGATGTCCACCTCGTCTCCTTCAGCTTCCATGCAAACGATGTATACATGGTGGGCCCAACTGTCTGCGAGCATCGTTTTCCAGAGCGCCATATCAAGCACGGCCCTGCCTACCGCTTCGATCGTTCGGACGGGAATTATATGATATGGCAGTCCACACGAGACCATTTCCGGGGAAAGACCTTCTGGACAGATATCCTCAGGGTTGAGTCCGACCATATGAGCCAGATCTTGGCAGGAGTGGGGTGACTCACGGTGCTCAGGGAGCATGGCCGTTGTGAAACGCCCAAATACAGGCTTCCCGTCCTCAATTCTTACGTCAACAGGCACTAATCCAACATTTTCTTCAAGAATGATAGTCAGTTCTGCGGTGGTTGCTTTACTAACTACTGCCTCTCCCGCGAGTCGTTGATGAGCAATAAATAGTGCTGTGCCCACCGTAGGATGTCCCGCGAAGGGTACTTCCACGCTTGGTGTGAAAATGCGTACCTGAGCTGTTCCATGGTCAGTCTGTGGTGGCCCGAGAAAGACCGTCTCGGACAGGTTCATCTCTCTTGCAATGCGTTGCATGAGTTCAGTCGGAAGGTGGGTTGCGTTTGGAAATAGGCCGAGTGGATTACCGCCAAAGGTGCTCTCTGTAAAGACATCAAGAGTGTGGAATGCGACTTCCATGTGCCCCAAGGTGCCCTCCCTCCTTCCTAGTCGATCGTTTATGGGTTCTCAATCAGTGTGCAGGAAACCGCAAACTGTCTGTTCATTACTTCGGTTGCCAATGGCAGAGTAAGAGTTGCCCCCTTACTGATCTGACTGAAGTTGAGTGATAAGTTGAGGATCACGATGTTCGAGTCCATAGTCGAACACGAGAGGTGAGACCCCTTTCAGCGCCGCTTACCCAAGGTTTGAGACTTTTGAGATGACCAAAGACCCGCATTTTCAAGCGCTCGAGAACATGTATCTGGATGCACCCATTAATGCTTTTTACGATCCAAAAATTGAGGTGTCAGACGCCGAGGCTATAGTTGAGATCGAAGTGTCAGAAAGACTATTCCACTCGGCTAAAGCCGTGCATGGCTCTGTTTACTTCAAAATGCTGGATGACGCAGCATTTTTCGCTGCTAGTTCACTGGAAAAAGACTTATTCGTACTCACAACGTCATTCACAACCTATCTCACAAGACCCGTTTCATCAGGGTTGCTTAGGTCGGTTGGTAAGGTGGTTAATCAAAATAAATCTCAACTTATCGCTGAGGCGGTCGTATATGATTCTCAGGAAAACGAAGTTGGGCGTGGAAGTGGGATATTTGTGAGGGGCAGGGTGCCATTACGCGAAGTACCGGGGTATACCCTGTAATCAACTAAGATGCTGCCTACAATTGCTTGTAGTTCGAAGAAGGATACCTGTGGACTCGAGAAGATCCCAAACGGAGATTCCATGATGCTAAAGACTTTTGCGTCTCTGGTGCTGAGACTCTGCAGGATAAGTGGATTGTCTGTCACACTGTTAATCGTAGCCGTGATGATGATCTGTGGAGACCATATCGCGGAAGCTCAGCTCCCCACAATCGGTAGTGTCGAGCGGATTGATTCTCGGTTGAATCTGATTGTGCCTTCAGATGCGGAGATGGAAGTGCTAGCCGAAGGCCACGAATGGACTGAGGGGCCTGTGTGGGTTCCTGAGCTTCAGGGCGTGCTCTACTCGGACATTCCGAACAATGCGATCTATCTTTGGCGAGAAGGAGGACCGGCTTCCTTGTGGCTCCATCCGTCTGGTTACACGGGCGAAACACCCAGGGGAGGTGAAAGCGGTTCTAATGGACTGCTCTTGGATCACGAGGGCCGGCTGTTATTGGCCCAGCACGGCGATCGTCGTATTGCACGGCTTGACTCTTCGTGGGATGCGCCTGTAGCAAGCTTTGAAACACTAATTGGAGACTTTGAGGGCAAGCGCTTCAATTCACCCAATGATATCGCAGTGAACATAAAGGGGGACCTGTACTTCACTGATCCACCATACGGACTAGAGCAGGGAATCGAAGATCCAGTCAAGGAACTCGATGTGCATGGGGTGTATCGGCTGACAGTTGGTGGTTCTTTGACTCAGGTTATTTCTGATTTACCTCGTCCAAACGGCATCGCTTTTTCACCAGATCAAGGTACGCTTTACGTCTCTAACTCTGGGTTACCGCCAGTCATTATGGCCTACGACGTCACTTCTTCTGGAGATCTGAATAATGGTCGGGTTTTCTACCAGTCTTGGGGGGATGGTCTGGCGATTGATCAACAGGGCAACGTTTACGTCGCAGGACCGGATAATGGCGTGTTAATCATTAGTCCAGCCGGCGAACTTCTGGGTTCCTTGAACACAACTCAAAGAACTTCCAATTGTGCCTTTGGAGACGACGGCTATACGCTCTATATCACATCTGATATGCATCTTCTCCGAATTCGCTTGAATGTTAAAGGTGTCGGATTCTGAGGCCCAAGCTTACCGGTCAAGAATCCCTTAAGAGTAAATATCGGTGAGAATTGTGTCGCTTCTTCCTAGCGCAACCGAGATGGTTCACGCACTCGGCCTTGGAAGTGACCTAGTTGGAGTGACGCATGAATGTGATTTCCCTCCTGGAGTGGAAGAACTTCCACACCTTACTTCGACCCTACTCCCAGTAGGGGCTAGCAGTTCGGAGATCGATGCACTCGTAAGAGAACGTGTAAAGACTGATGGGGCTCTCTACGAACTGGACCTAGAGGAACTAAGGAATCTTGAGCCGGACTTAATTGTTACCCAGGCCCTTTGCGATGTCTGTGCCGTAGCAGAGTCTGAGGTCCAAGCCGCTGCGTGTTCGTTACCTAACACGCCAGCGATCCTGAACCTTGAGCCCGAAACCCTCACCGAAGTTTTTGATGCGCTTCGGCAGCTTGGTTCAGTGACTGGTATCCCTGATCATGCTGAGGATGTTATCGGAGTCCTAACAAGGCGAGTCGATGCGGTAGTGTCACGGTCTCAGGCTGTCCAAAAACCCCACAAAGTAGCCTTTCTAGAGTGGCTTGATCCTATTTTTTCTTGCGGCCACTGGAATCCAGAATTGGTTGAGATGGCTGGTGGAATAGAGCGGCTAGGGCAAGTTGGCCAACCGTCACGGACACTTGATTGGATGGAAGTGATAGCCTGGCAACCGGAAGTCATTTTCATCGCCTGTTGCGGATTTGATCTTCCGCGCACGCTGGAAGAGCTCTCCGGCTCATCTGGTATTTCCTGTTGGCCAGAATTACCAGCCGTTGAGTCTGGCCGTGTCTATGTGACTGACGGATCTCAGTTTTTTAGCCGTCCAGGACCCCGGCTTGTAGACAGCCTTGAGATTCTAGCACATGCCTTACATCCCGAGGTTCACCCACTCCCACCAGGACTGTCTCAGGATCTAGCCCAACCGAGTCTTCTCCCTAGCTACTGAGGTAAGCTCAGGGCCACTAGGCGACCCGGGCGTCCAACCTGCATAACAACAAACTGGTTGCCTTCATGCATATAGGTCATCATCCCATACTGGCCAGGAGAGGCGACTTCAATTTCACCGACGTGCTCCCCAGTCAGCTTGTCATACGCATTTAATACTGCCGGTCCGGATGAGCCCTCAGTTGCATAAAGAAGGTCGCCAGCAACCATTTGGATTGAGCTTGCCCCACTCCCGGTTCTCGAGAGATCAACACCCTCAAGCGCCGGGTGATCCAGCACGGTTTGTGGAGTGTCTCCAACGGGGACCCACCACAGTCTCTCGCCCGTATTCATATCGAAAGCAGAGAGGCGGCTGTAGGGAGGTTTGTGGAGCGGCAAGCCTTGAACGGTTCCCATACCACCACCTGGTCCAGCTACCCACTGAGAGAGGGTCGTTCCCGTTGTAGCCATAGCTTCTGGATTATCAGCTTCGATTCCTGGCATGACCATCCCACCTCCACACCGACGTGCAGAGGCCACGTAGAGGATGCCCGTTGTCGGATCGAGTGTTGCTGGATTCGTAATATTCAGGCCGCCATAGCAGCGGATATTGTCTTCAACTCCTGTGCTATGGTCACCATAGAGCCGAGGGAGGAAAGCGCCACCGACGTTATACCTACTGACGATTTCCAGAGCCTCCGAGCGCAATTCGGGTGTAAAGTCGATGATGTCTGAATCAGGAAGTCCAAGGGGTTCCATTGGCTCTGGCCGCGTAGGGAACGGCTGGGTTGCTGCTGTCCAGTTTCCTGGAACTACGGTCTGCTCGACAGGTCGGTTCTCGATTGGCCAGATTGGTTCACCCGTCTCTCTATCAAAGGCGAAGATCAACCCAGTTTTGGTTGTTTGGATGACTGCTGGTATCCCCCGTCCATCCACCTGTAGGTCAGTAATGATTGGGACATTCGGGATATCGTAATTCCATTGATCATTATGGACTGTCTGGAAGTGCCATACGCGTTCTCCAGTTGTCACGTCCAATGCGATAACGCTGGTACCGAAGAGGTTGTCTCCGGGCCTGAATCCCCCGAAATAGTCGATTGTTGGAGGGTTCGTTGGTATGTAAACAATTCCACGTTCACGATCTGCCGACATCGGCGCCCATGAAGAAACATCCCCAGTGTACTGCCATGCATCATTTTCCCAGGTGTCATGACCAAATTCCCCGGGACGGGGGATGACATGGAACTTCCACTTGAAGTCTCCACTGCTAGCATCGTAGGCCAGAATGTCGCCGGGGACGTTCTCGACTCGTGTCTGGTTGTACCCTTGTTCAGCTGAGTTGCCAACAACGACGGTGCCATTCACTACTATTGGAGGTGACGATGTAGTGATGAACCCCAGTTCTCTCGGAATCCCATAATCGGGGTCGTATGGCTGATCCCATGCCTCCCACGGCCCCCAGTTTCTCAGTAAATCAGGCAGAAGGTCGACGACTCCTGTTTCCGGGAATCCATCAATTGCCACGGGAGCGCCAAAGTCCTCGATATGTCGACCGGTTTTAGCATCTAGCGCGTGGAGAAAAAAGGCAGGAGAAGTGTAGTAGATGACTCCTCGGCCGTTGCGTTCTCCATACGCTACTCCTTTACCATAATTTTGTCGCATAGAGCGTTCCCAACGAATGGTATTGGGTTCGCGGTATGTCCAAAGTGTCTCACCGGTGTTGGGGTCAATTGCCACCACAGTTCGGCGCTGCCCTGCTACCGTGTAAAGAATGCCATCGATATAAGTAGGGGTCGACTTCATTTGGTAGTCGACTTCGGGCCCAAAGTTGTTCGCTTGCCACGTCCATGCCACTTCTAGATCGCCAAAGTTAGAAGAGTCAATCTGGTCAACTGGTGAATAGCGCGTGCCCCAGGAGTCTGCGCTTTGGTAACGCCATTCTCCATACGGTGTGCCGCGGTCCTGTGCCTGGCTCAGAAACAGTGGTGCGATCATCAGCGTAAGAGTCACGAGAACAACTTGCTGCAACTGTGAGATTCTACGGGTCGACCAAAACATGCTTTCCTCCGGATGCTGAGTTACCACAAATGTGACGGGGGTGGCAAGGCGCATGGTAGTGTAGCGTCTGCCCTTCAGCCAGGGTGTTTTAGGGTCATCCGATTATCTCCAAACTACAGGCATCAGTAACTTCCGGATAAATCGAGAGGCTCGCGTACCTGAATCTCGGTCCACAGTTTAGTTCATTCGTTCGATCAATCGCACAGGGAGTTCAGTGAGCATGAGGAAAATGAACAACCGAAAGATGCTACTCGTCTCTTCCGTAGTATTTCTGATCCCAGTTTTGGTGATAGGCTGTGGATCTGGTCTAGAAACAGGAGATGCTTCTGATTCAGGAAGCCAAGGAATCCCATCCTTTGAAATTGATCACAGGTGGCCGCTCGAAATGCCAAACGACTGGATTATGGGTTCAGTTACCGCGGTGTTTGTAGACGCGATGGACCATGTTTGGATCACGCATCTGCCAGAAACGCTCACTCCGGAAGAGACATCGGCTGTTCAGGATCCTCCTATTGGCATGTGCTGTGTACCCGCTCCCATAGTGATTGAATTCGATCAGGGTGGAAATGTTGTTCAGGGATGGGGGGATCCGACGACACAGGACGTGTCGGAGTTTCCGCGAAATGCGCACGGACTTTTTGTGGACCACAACGACTTCGTGTGGATCGGAAGCTACCAACATCACCGGGTGATGAAATTTACACGCGAAGGTGATCACCTTATGACAATTGGTGAATACGATGTGAATGGGGGGAGTAACGATCCAAATCTACTTGGGGGCCCTGCCGGTATCTGGGTCGATCCGGGTACTAACGAGGTCTTTATCGCCGACGGGTACCGGAACCGGCGTGTGGTTGTCTTCAACGGGGAAACGGGTGGATATCTTCGGCACTGGGGTGCTTACGGGCAGCAGCCTGATGACGAATATCAAGCTGGCGATCGTGGTCCAGACTACGCTCCTCCTGAACAATTCTCGACGGTCCATGGTCTTGTAGGTTCGAACGATGGATTGATTTATGTAGCTGACCGGCGAGGTAACCGGATCCAAGTGTTCCACCAGAGCGGTGAATTCGTGACAGAGAAGGTGGTCGCCCCTAGCACATTGTCATCCGGCTCGGCATTCGTAATCGCTCTTTCTCCCGATGCGGAGCAAGAGTGGTTGTACTTAGCCGATGGAACGAACCATAAGGTTTGGATTCTCAGGAGAAGTGATCTTGAGATTATGGATAACTTCGGCCGCGGCGGCCGGCAGCTTGGTCAATTTCTTCGTCCACATGGGATGGGTATCGACTCTGAAGGGAACCTCTACGTAGGAGAAGCATCTACCGGTCGACGCGTTCAGAAATTCGCGCTCCAGGGTGGCCCCTAATATAGGGAGTGTTGGTGTCCCGTTAAGCAGGATCTATCTCGGGTTGTTCAGTTATGAGGAGTGGCGTTTTTCCGGGGTATCCTCTCGTCAGCCATGGCCGCATGATATACGAAAGACGCCATAATTACTGCGTTCTTCATAAGGTCTTCAATCGGTAATGTGTCGAAAAAGTCAAGATTTGTATGTCCACCGGTACCTCCCACGCGGGCCTGTAGAAACTGGAAAGCGGGAAGGCCAATATTGTCGAAGGGTACGTGGTCAGTGCTACCGACTCCCTGCAGCGAGATGGTGGTCATGCCCATGTCATGAAATGGCTCCATCCAGGCCTTGAATATCTGTCGGACATGTTCGTTTTCCTGGAGCCAAATACCCCTATACTGACCAGGGCCGTAATCTTGATTGAAGTATGCGGAGAAGGTTTCATACTCTGGGGTGGTACCGATATCGGTATCATTAGGGTCACCAAAGTGCTTGCTGACATAAGCTCTAGAACCATAAAGACCCTGTTCCTCACCAGACCATAACGCGACCCGGATAGTTCGGCGTGGCTCAGCGCCAATAGCTTTCAGAATACGAGCTGCCTCTAAGACCACCGCAACACCCGAAGTGTTATCACTCGCATTCGGACTGGCATGCCATGTATCAAAATGGGCTCCCATCATGACCACTTCTTGGGCGAGATCGGTCCCCGGTATCTCACCAAGAACGTTGCGAGCCTGCTCGACTGAGGTTCCATGCCTATTACGTACCTCAACTTCGATGCTCACTGGGATCCCTCGGCGTAGAATCCGATACATACGGTTATAGTGCTCTGGGGTTACTGCCACGATTGGGACAGAAGACATCGTTGCATCCCGGGACCAGAGATCGATTTTCGCTCCCGGTCGAGCAAATCCTCGAACGGCCCCTGGCCATCCACTTGAGGATTCTAGCACTACTGCCACACCCTCTTTCACATAGAAGGCAAGTCGCTCTGCTGCTGTGAGCACGTCGGGGTTCTGAGGTGGATCTGGGTATAGCCGGGAAAAATGCGGATCGGGTCCCGGTGGTGGTGGGATAACAGCCTCTGTGAGTTCGCGCATCTCTTGCGCGCTCCGCTTGGGCGTGCCGGTCTCAAACCGTGAAAGGTCAATTATGGCGGGTGGAGTAGAAAGCACTGCCATACCTCGAATCTCACCTTCTAATGTTTCTAAGTCCTGGCGGGTTCTCACATCTGCAATCACGGCCTGCAGTTCCTGTTTCCCGTTTGTACTGGGTGTGTGTGCGATCGGATAGCCAACCATTGGCTGGTAGTCCGGTTCTAGCAGGTGAATAGAGACGTACTCGTTGTCCCAACTGACACCGTACTCCATAAAAGGCTCACGGTAAGTGTTTGTTAGCCCGATCCTCCTCATTTCTTCTATCGCCCAACCTTGGGCCTTGTCCATAGCATTTGAGTTAGTGAGGCGGGCTCCTAGGACATCAGCCATATACGAGAGCGTGTTCGCAATCTGGGACCGTTGCAGGCCCTCTTCTCTTATCTGAGCCACCACATCCCAATCAACCGCGATCTCTGCTCCCGTGTTCTCTTGCGGAGAGGTGACCTGAGTCAGGGCTCCCAGGGGGAGTACAGATAGGCTTGTTGCTATGACCGAGAGAACTAGAGCTGGACCTATTAAAACCGAGTGTGAGCGCATTGCCCCTCCTGGTGGTCTGCGTTCCCAACGCTTTGTCACTCGCGAATATGCCTGACAACGGAAAGGTATGCTACGATATCACCCAGAAATTCTAGGCCAGTGGGCATGCTCAAAAAGAGCTAGGACATGTCGGAAGTACAAAAGTTTACCAACCCGCAACACTCTTGAATAACTAGAGTCCGATCAGTCTCCTGAACCGCCGGTCACTATTGATACTATCGAAGTCTGACTCGCTCCGTGCCTGTTCTTGCCACCGTTGATTCATAACAATTGCCTGGCTCAAGACCTCGATTGCGCTCGCCGTGTTGCCGGCCCGAGCGTGCAGTCTGGCAAGGCCATACAAGTATTGATCATTCCCTGGCCTCATAGCGATCGCTTTCCTTTGTGCAGCGATTGCATCAGGGAACCTTCCTTCCGAAGCAAGTTGGGTAGCGAGACGTGTTTTGTTTCGGGAAACCGCCATGTTCATAAGACGACGAATCTCGAGGAATGGGGTCGGATGATCATCAACACGCACATCGATCCAGCGATCAGTGGTGCGACCTGAATCTCCTATCGGCTTTACAACCAATATGCCTCCAGACTGCTTTCCACGAGCATCGCCACCAGCAGCCTGGCCGGCGTCGAGTGCCGCCATGAGCCGCTCTGCGAGTTCTCCTTCTGCCGTCTCAAAAGCTTGTGCCATGGCTTGAACGACTTGCTCGCTCACCAGGATATTTCCCTGAACTGAGTAATTATTTCCTTCTATATGGCCTGCCCAATCGCTCGTTCGGGACCCAGTGTACGCACTTACTCTACCCCGTGCGTCGATGACCGCGAGCTGGCGTCGATCACGGCCCTCATCAGCATTGGTAAGACGCGTCACGACTTCATCTGGTGAAAGTCCCTGCTCGAGAAGCTCGAGCCCGCGTGGTCCATATGATTGATTTGCCGAGGCTTGGGTTGCGATCGCCCCTACGCCGGATTTGGCATATGAGACGATTGCAGCAGCTCGAAATGCGCGAGACTGCACAGCAACTCCGAGTTCTTCGGTGATGGGGTCTCTGGCGACAATTGAGAACGTCGCGATGATCTCTTCACCTGCTTCTTCGATGATGGGTGCCCTGTTTTGTGCGTCAGCGGCACTCCCACAGAGGGCGAAAAGCACCGCAAGAAGAAGCGACAGTGGCAAAGTTTTCTTCATTCTGCGGCCCTCCAATGGTGGCGTTACCAGAACAGTTTAGGGGCGTCCGGCACCGAGTGGTTTCGGTGCC
>CAWVZF010000034.1:0-20638 GCA_963934665.1 uncultured bacterium
GAAGTCCCTTATAGTCGGGTTGCGATTTTTACGGTGATGTGTGGCCTAGGAGTGGGACCTGCGATGCCACTTTTTACCTTAGCGATCCAAAATGCAGCTGATGTTCGTTTCATTGGCCAGGTAACAAGCGCATCACTTTTCTTTCGCCAAATTGGTGCCACTGTGGGTGCGGCCCTTATGGGCACCCTGCTTGGCACAACACTTTGGGTAGCCTTCTCCTCGATTGATATGCCGATAGAGGTGACCGATCGCGGCATCGTTGCGGAAGAGTTCGTTTCGAGTGGAGGAGCTGAGTTGCCGGACCTTGTGCGGGCAACGTACCAAAGTATTGCGGCCACTGAGCCAGTAGCTGAGGCCGCATTAATTATGGCGGAAGGAGAGCGCGTTGCAGAGGAAGTTGCTGAGGCGGTTAGGGCTGCATTTGCACTGGCTACTTCCCGGATTTATTGGCTAGCCACCATCATTACTGCTCTGGGTGGAATATTAGCAATTCGGATACCCGAGCTACCACTTCGTACGACGCATGATCGCTCGGAGACAATGTCTTCGGACCTAGAGTCAGATATCAGCTGACTACTGTTGGATCTGGTGGTAACGGGTCTTTCTAGATCACTTACGCGGTTCTAGAGATAAAGCCAATACGTTGCCCAACCAGATATCGATCCTACGTTGATCTCACGAGTACGGGACCACTCGCCCAGTCGGTTAATCGTCTTTTAGGAGAGAAGTGATGAGTGAAGACTTTGATCCTGCCAAGAAGGATTCGGATGTGGGTTTTGAAGTCCTAGACTCATTTCAGCGTTTCAGTCAGAAGAATGACATCTACTCTCGGGCATTTTGGGACCCGGAAGTAAGATCAGAGAAGACTGATCGCTTCTTCGAGACCTATCGAACGCCACTGAAGGAATGGAAGTCTGCAGAGGGCTTCAGGCAGCGTGATTATGCACTCCGCAACGCCTCCTGGCACCTACCTGACATTTTCGCTGAACTAAAAGAAGATCAGAACCGTCGAGAGGGTTTTTTAGATCCCTTTACCGTCCACCGACAAGGTCCAGAAGAGTGTGTTGAGGTTGAATCCCCTACTGAAATGAGCCGTGAGATCAAGCATGTAGCCAAGGTGTTTGGTGCTGATCTCGTTGGGATCACAGCCTACGATGAGCGTTGGGTCTACACTCACGCCTACAGTCGGCAGGGTGAAACAGAGAAGGAACAGGAACTCCCTACCGATCTACCTAACGTTATCGTGATTGTTCAGGAAATGGATAGGGATTTAATAGAGACCGTCCCCTCGGCGCTCAGCGGCACAGCGACTGGCGTAGGCTACTCGCAAGACACCCTTGTTCTACTTGGGTTAGCTCAGTATGTGATCAACCTCGGATACAGGGCCGTCGCCACCATGAATGACACCGCCCTCGCAATTCCCTACGCACTCAAGGCAGGGCTCGGTGAATATGGTCGGCATGGCCTACTTATCACGAAGGAGTTTGGTCCTCGGGTGCGCATTGGTAAAATCTTCACTGATTTACCACTTGCCCATGATTATCCGAAGACTTTTGGTGTCACGGAATTCTGTAAAATCTGCCGTCGTTGTTCTGATGCATGCCCTGTCAACGCGATTCCAGACGGCCCACCTTCAGATATTGTTTACAACAAGTCGAATATTCGTGGCGTTCGAAAGTGGACAGTTGATGCGGAACCATGCTTCAAGTTCTGGACAAATCAGAACTCGGACTGTTCGATATGTGTGCGAGTCTGTCCCTATAACAGGGATCTTAGGGGTTTCTGGTCGCGGATGTGGTTATGGCTTGCCGGTACCCCGTTACGTCGAATTGCACTCTGGATGGCTGACCTCTTCACGCCCTCTAACCGGGTGAGTCCTAGTGCCTGGTGGCGTAAGGGAACACAGTCCTAGGTCACTAGCGGATTAGAACTCAGCATGATCTTGAAGAGAGCCTGGGTCCAAGTTTATCTGTCTGACAGGCCACTTATTTCTAGGACCAGTTCACCATAGCGCGACATTCACACCCAAGCTGATAACTCTGGGGTTGAGCGCTGTCTCCTTTAGGAAGGTCCAACGGACCTCGAGTTGTGGGCTGAAAGGAGTACCAGCAATGCCTCCAGCCTTTAGCCCACCAACTATGCTGTAGCCTCGAACAGTTCTGCGCCCAGCAGTTAGCTCGGAGCCAAACATCGTGTTCCTCCAAGCCAACCCACCACCTAAGTAGAGTCCACCTGCCGTTGTTCCGGTGTTATATACAGCCTCAAGATTGAACTGGTACTCCTTGAGTTGATTTAGGAACGTGATGTTAGCACCCGAAATAAGTTCAACAGTACCACTTGGGAGCACCGGGATACGCATCTGTGCACCCGCGACCTCACCCGACGGCTGATTATCATATCCCACGTATAAGCCAATCGAGACTGGGCTCCACCTCTGGGAGGTGGCTTCCTCCTGCCCACGCCGTTGACCGTTCACACCAAGTGGGGTGATGAGTATCACCAGCATCATGATTCCAGTGACTGTGATCATTGAAAACCAGGTTCGTTTCATGCGGTGTCTGAGTCCCTATCCAAGGAATGACGCAAGCAGCCGATGGAAATGGTGCGGGCCTTTCTCACGGCTAGGACTGTATCTCCCACGATCATAAAGTCTAGAGCGCACGCCTTTTTGCGCTGATTCTACGATCTCTTCATCCTCCATTTCAATTCTGTAGAGGTTCGATCCCGCGCCCTCGCCGAGTTTACTGGCGTCGGAGACATATGATTGGTAAATGATGCGAGTCGTCGTTGGTCCAATGGGCTGAACGATATTCACGGAGATACCCCATAGATAGAAATTCAACATGAGGTTTGGAAAAAGCCAGAAATAATAGCCCGCTATTTGTTTGCCGTAGTCGGGATGGCCTTTAGGTAGATCAAAAGCCGGTTCTCCGTCCTTTGCTATGCCGATTTGTACGCTACCCCATTCATGTACCTCTGTGTGGTATTGCTCGTAGTCGAGCTTGTCGCCCAAGCTTCCAGCATGCACATAAGGGACGTGAAAGCCTTCGAGGTAGTTGTCACAGTAAAGTGCCCAATTGGCTTGTATCAGATAGTCCTGTGACAGATCCGGACGTGCTTGGCATTTTTCAGGCCGAAGCCAATCCATCCTTTCAGCTACTGGCCGGATCCACTCCCCAAAATCGCACATGGGATCCAGCGATGAAAAAAAGAATGGCCCCCATTCGTGGAGGGATAAGCTTGGAAGATTGTCTGAATCCGAAGGGAAGTCCTCAGCCTCATCAAACTCAGGCATGAACTTGAAACACCCATCGAGATCAAAGCGACGACCATGATAGCGACAACGGAGCGTCTGAAGATGACCTTCACCCTCGACGACAATTGTACCCCGATGGGTGCAGACGTTGCTTAAGCAATGAGCAATGCCGTCATTACTCCTGGTAAGGACAAGCGCCTCATCAAGACATCCCTCAAGTAACGTGAATGGGATGACATGGCCCGGAGCTTTAAGCTGTGCGGTGTCTCCGACTAGCTGCCAACTACGCTCAAAAATGCGTTCACGTGCATGATTGTATAGTTCAGGATCGTAATACACGCGAGACGGAATTGTTCCCGCCTTACGGATGTCCGTTTCGACTTGCATCGGTGAAGTCATTCGACCCTCTGGGTCCACTCTAATCTGAATATGGCGGTTTCCCGATAGCTCGACTCAGAGCTGATGGGATCTTACCTAGGGTCGATATCCGCGTATACTCTCGCGTTGCCTGAATCGTCGAATGAAATGACTTGGTATGGTTTCGCGTTAGGTCCTTCCATTCCAGGAGATCCGATTGGCATTCCTGGGACGGCGATTCCTGAGATATCTGGTTGCTCGGCTAGCATTCGCTTGATTTGCTCCACTGGGACATGCCCCTCTACCACATAGCCTCCAACCAGCGCTGTGTGGCATGAGGATAGCCCGACGGGCACACCAGCATCTCGCTTGATAGACATCAAATCTCGGAGATTCCTACCTTCAACACTGAAGCCGGCTGCTTGCAGATGTTCAATCCAGCCATTGCAGCAGCCACACGATGGTGTCTTATAGACCAGAATGTTGGGCATACTCTGTGCTGAACTTACAGGAACTTCAGCGACAGTAGTCTCAGCCAGGGCTCCCGCCTCCGCTTCCGCGCATCCTGCTAGAGAGATCAGCAGGAATGCAGTAGTGAAGGTCGCGTGCTTAATCATGGCCCAGTCTCCGATGTTTTAACTTGATTTTCCAGATACACATTGCGTTAACACAAGGTCCGTGGCCAGACCTTTCCTGTAGATGAGCCTAGGTTCAGGTGAAGAAGGATGTTTTATCTCATCCTGGGGTTTGGTCTGTTTGTCTGAGGTACACACTTATTCACCCTTGCCGAGTGCTAGCCCTAGGGCAACTTACGCAGATGAATATGTTACAGAAGTTAATTGGGTTCAGTTTTCTCGGTCTCACTCTAGCCGTTATGGGGTGTTCGGAAGCCGCTTTTCCCAAGGCCGGTACCCCGGAACTCCGGGCGGAACTCTTCGACACTATTATCGCGCGTACCCAGCGGCGAGAAGCGTTCTCACCAGTCAAGAATGAGCGCTTAGACTTCGATCCCATTCAGGAAATGGGGCGCTTACGCGATGTAGTGGTATCCGCAGATACTGAGCAAGATTTGTATTACGCTCTTGCTCGGCTTAGTCATGCACGCCGAGACCGCCATTTAGATCTCTACCTCGTGGCTGGAGGTCTTGAGCTTCCCGATAGCGCTGGATTAGATGTCTTAGATGGAGAGTCGATCGAACCTGCACAGGCACCGGTAAGGATTTTTCCGGACTATTCGGACGAGAATGCTGGTTATTTCGTTGGAGATCGAGCTATTGATCCACGTTGGCCGGAATTGCCTGCGATTGGAGACCAAATTCTGACGGTTAATGGAATGCCAGTCGATGCTTGGCATGACTCTGCTACAGCATTTATGAGATATTCTACTTCGATTGCCTTACGCTGGAAGCTTGCAGAAGCGATGACACTATCGACAGCGGCCTTCCCAGGATATTTGCGAACTAAGGAATTGACTCTAGTTACTCGGTCCTCTTCTGGCACTGAGTCCACATACTCATTGCCCTTTAGAGATCCAAGTGATCTCTCATGGACTGGCACCGGAGACCCGAACTATCCGAGTCTAGTACTGGAATTGAGCACTCCCACGTTCGATTTGTTTGTCCCCGAAGACGGTCGCCGCTTTGTCGTTCTCCTATGGAGGGGATTCCGCGAAACGATGGTCCCCGACGTCGATGCTTTAATCGAATTTGCTGAATCCAGGGGATTGTTGGATCACGCATTGGTTATGGATGTCACTCGTAGTCGAGGTGGATCCCTCGGAGCTTATGCGATGCAAAGGCTTCAGCCGCGTCCTTTCAAGACGACGTTCGGAAACCTGAGGATCAGTGACGTGACTGAACCTTTTATCGAGGACAAACAAACCGATTTTGCGGCCCGTAACATCAATGATGGTGGGGTCTCCGAGACAATTGACGATGGAAACTGGTTGATTTCATGGCTGGAGGACGACGTTCTCAGCGCGCTTAGCCGAGGGGAGCCGTATAGCTCAAATGTGCCATTCAAGCTGGCCCATGCACCAAAGGATTCTGACGGAATACTCCAGCCAGCTCCAAAGCACTTTCGTGGGCCCATAGGTATCATTTCTGGGCCGAGTGGTGGTTCTCATCTTGATCAGTTCGTGTCAATCATTGTAGACAACGGCTTGGGGCCAGTGGTTGGGATGCCTCCGGGGGGCTATTCGAATACGTGGGAATGGGAAGAGGTTTTGAGTTTTCCTGGTACCGACCAACCGGTGGTCGCCTTCATGTGGAATATCGGGCACACAATTCGGCCGAATGGGGAAATCTCGGAAGGGAATCCGGTGGCCATGGACGAGTGGATTCCGCTTACACGTGTAAACGTACAAACGTATTATTCAGAAATGCTTGAGCGTGTACTTGCCCTTCTTGAGTCTCCTCATACACGGTGAACCTTAAGGGCGAGGTGAGCAGCGACCCAGAGTTGCCCCCGGTTCCGAGTAACCGTGTTCGTGGGATGGGTCTCGGTACCCAAATCCTCATCGGTATGGGTGTTGGGTCGGCTCTAGGGGCCTTCCTCGGTGAGCAGGTCGAGGTCATCCAGCCCATCGGTGACTTATTCATTCGGGTGCTTGTACTTGCTGCGGTACCGCTTGTTTTCTTTAACCTGCTTGCTGGTCTAACTGCACTTTCTGATGTCCGTATGTTTGGCCGCCTCGCGGGAAAAATCATGAGCTACTTCGTGATTACTGACCTTGTAGCGATCTCCCTAGGGATTGGTGCGATGGCTATCCTCCGCCCAGGTGTGGGCATGCAGTTGTCGGAGCAGGTTGAGGGACCTGTAGGAGCTATTCCCTCGGTCGCGGAGGTGCTCTTGGGGATGGTGCCAACAAACGTATTCCAAGCGTTCGCGGAGGGGAATGTCGTTCAATTGGTGGTGATTTCAGTTCTACTCGGGGTTGCCACAATCCTTATCGGTGGTACCACAGGACAGCGTCTGGCCAACGCGTACCAAGACCTCGCCAGGCTCTTTCGGAAGCTTGTTGACTTGATTTTGCTGATTGCTCCAGTAGGCATCGGAGCGCTCATGGCCATAACTGTCGGACGCTACGGTACACAGCTTATCGGCCCCATGACCAAATTCCTACTGGGTGTTTGGACGGCTCAATTTGTGGTCTTCCTTGGGTACATGATGCTCCTGCGATTCTTTACTTCTAGGAGCCCTAGCCGTTTTCTGCGGGACACGGGTCCGTTGTGGGCAACAACAGCAGCGACGACATCGAGTTTAGCCTCGCTTTCAGTTGGACTCGAAGTTGCTGAGAAAATCTCTTTGCCTCGTGCTGTGTACTCTTTTACCCTCCCGCTTGGCGCCCAACTCAATAAAGACGGCACGTCTGTTATGCTTGGGGCTGTGCTGCTATTTACGGCTCAGGCTGCTGGTGTGGAATTCGCCCCAGCTGCCTTTCTAACGATTCTGTTAGTTGGACTGCTGCTTTCAGAAGGCTCGGGAGGAATCCCAGGGGGTGGCTTTGTGATTGCTTTGATTTATGTGCAAGCGTTCAATCTTCCTATCGAGGTCGCTGCGATCGTTGGTGGGATTTATCGGCTAGTAGATATGGGTAATACAACCGTGAACATCATGGGTGACCTGATCGGAACCTCTATAGTCGCAGAATCGGAGGCAATTCGAACATGAATTCCCAGGTCAGGGATCTTTTCCCTGGAGCAAGCGGACAGGTCTATCTTGATGTGTCGGCTCGTGGTCTCATGCCTGAGCCTGTGTCTGCAGCAGTTGATCGGCATATCCACACACGCATGCACTATGGAGGCGATAAGGACGAATTGCGCGCCGAAGTTGAGCGAGCTCGTCACGCATTTGCAGATCTCGTCAACTCAAGTGTGAACGAGATAGCGATCACCAAGAACGTCTCGGAAGGCCTCAATCTTTTTGCCGCAAGCCTGCCTTGGGAGGCTGGAGACAATGTCCTGGTCTGTCCAGAGCTTGAGCATCCCAACAACATCTATCTCTGGTTTAATCTTGCCCGATCAAAGGGAATTGAAGTTAGGACAATTCCTGCTGATGAGGGCCGGATGCCCGTCGCAGCGATGGGTGATGCGCTCGACGAGCGTACGCGGGTTGTCACGATGCCCAGTATTTCCTTTGCTCCTGGGTTCCGCACCGATGTAAAAAGCCTAGCCTTGGCTGCGAAACAGGTAGGTGCCTTGACGTTAGTTGACGCGGCTCAATCGATTGGAGCGATAGACACCAATGTTCGCGACCTTGGGATTGATGCTTTAGCAGTGGCTACGCAAAAGTGCCTACTCTCACTTTACGGGTTTGGCTTTCTCTACATACGTCGCGAAGTCGCCGAGTCCCTAGTGCCAATCCACGTTGCCCGGTACGGGATTGATTTGGGTGAGGCTCATGAGACTGCGTTCGCTGAGAATGAGCTAAAGTATCAACCCGGTGCGCTCCGCTTTGATCTAGGCAACTACAACTATCTTGGTGCGACAGCGGCAGCTACTGCACTAGATGTACTAGCGGGCTGGGGCATGAAAAATGTGGAAGCCCATGTATGTGGTCTTGCATCGGAATTGGCGACCGGGCTACTGGAACTTGGCTTGCCCGTAGCAGGCGGGAGCCCAGGGTCGCATTTAGCACATATTGTATCTGTTGGGGAGAGTGGAGGAGGGCGGCACTATTCGGCTGATGATCCCGCCATGAATTCCCTTTATGATCACTTCGTGGCTGCAGGAATCAAACTCTCGATTCGGAGCGGCGTTTTGAGGTTGTCGATTGGTGTGTACAATCAATCAGTTGATATAGAGCATGTTATAGCAGCAGCCAGCACTTGGATTGAAACAAAAGGTTACTAAGGATGATAGGACGAGCCTTCAAGCTTCAGCTGTTAGTAGCAGCTATTGGAGTTCTGGGTCAGTCAGTTCTAGTCTCGGCCCAGTCACCGGGCTGGGATGAAGCACTCACTGAGTTCTCAAGGCAACTTAGAACGGATGTAGCTGCCGACGACGTTGGTGGAATCGTTGCTGGTGTCATGGTAGACGGAGACCTCGTGTGGGCTCAAGCGTTTGGCTGGGCCGATCGAGATGCGCGCACCCCGATGTCGACAGCTTCGATTTCACGGACCGGTTCGATCTCTAAGTCTGTAACCGCGGTACTCATGCTGCGGCTTCTCGATGAAGGTGTCATTGGGCTAGACGAGCCTGTCGAACGGTACCTCCCAGCATTCGCAAGTGTTAAGGACCGGCGAGTTGATGCACAGCCTGTGACGTTCCGTCATTTGGCTAGCCATACTGCTGGCCTCATTCGTGAACCCCAATGGCCGGATGCTGTTGTGGGACCGATCGAGCTTTGGGACAAGCGCATCGTAGAGTCCTTGCCACTAA
Source organism: uncultured bacterium (assembly GCA_963934665.1). Classification (GTDB taxonomy): domain Bacteria; phylum Gemmatimonadota; class Gemmatimonadetes; order Longimicrobiales; family Gaopeijiaceae; genus UBA1142. The sequence continues at coordinate 8,995 of CAWVZF010000034.1, forward strand.
CTGCGTACGATAGCGTGCCGGGTGCTCGCTACCAGTATTCGAACATAGGGTTTGGTACGTTGGGTCTTGCTTTGGCAAAGGCTGCTGGGAGACCATTCATGGAGATGGTTCGCACTGAGGTGCTTGAACCTCTAGGTATGACAGGGTCGGAGTTTGTAGTCGCTGGCGCGAAACTTGAGGCGCGGTTAGCAGCTGGTTATGTGATCGGTCAGGATGGGTCGATCGATGGGGGACAGCCGGCCCGTGAACATGCCGGTCGCGGGTACAAAGTGCCCAACGGTGGTGTCTACTCGACGGTAGCAGATCTGGGTCGCTTCATGGGTGCCATGAGTGGTGTGCCAGGTCTTCAGATCCTCTCAGAGGAAAGCCGCCGAGAAGCGCTTTCGATTCAAACTCCTGAGAACCCAAATCGTGGTTACGGCTTAGGCTTCTCTGTCCAGCTCGATGAGCAAGGCCGAAAGATTGCTAGCCATGGGGGATCAGTTGCAGGCTACACCGCCCACATGGCATTCGACCCAGAAGCACGCATCGGGGTTGTATTGCTCAGGAACTATGGGCGTGGCTCGACCAATCTAGGATCGGCCGCTCAAGGTCTCGTCGCGCGACTACAGTCCAGTACCCGCTGAGAGGCTGAGTAAGTCCTAAGGAAGACGAACTTCTATGGAAGTCCAGATCTTCGGTGTGAAGAACAATCCCGACGTTCGCAAGGCGATTCGTTTCTTCAAGGAACGTCGTGCGAATGTACACTTCATGGATTTTAAGCAGCGCTCCCCATCACGAGGAGAGCTGAAGCGGTTCTTCGAAAGATTTGGAGAAGAACCGCTTATTAATCGTGACGGCAAGCGGTTCAAGGCACTGGGCCTCCACACTGCGTACTACAGTGATCAGCGCTGGCTTGATATAGCATGTGATGAGCCGATGGTCCTGAAGCTGCCGCTCGTGCGGTATGGGAACCGACTCAGCATCGGCTTAGCTGAGGAAGTCTGGACTGATTGGGCTACAGGATAGAGCCGTTTGTCGTGTGGCTAACCTGCTCTCCCGTTAACGACACCCCAGGACAACCTTGCTGATCTCTGAGCGGCACTACGGGCACGATTATACCGATGTGCCTTGAATTCTTCGTTAGCCGCTCCTAGGAGTTTACGGGCCCGTCTGATGGATTTGGCCTCTTCCTCAGTCGGCGTATCACCAACCGCAGCGATTGCTTGCTTTATAACATTTCTGGCCCGACCAATCTGTTTTCGAGCTAAATAGCGAGGCGAAAAGTGTCTAATTCCGTCCGCAGCACTAAGCGCGTTGTGGAGGGCTTGAACCGGTTTGTCTGATGTCAGCATCGCTTGAGCCCTGTCCACGAGCTCCACGATCCTTCCCAATCTCTTGGTTGCCCCCTCAGAAATCTCACGACCGTTGAGCCGATCTTGCAGTCTTGCAAGTCCGGCTTCAGAGCCAGCCACGGCTCCTGCTACAGCTTCGGTACCAAGTGCAGCAACTACTCCGTGTAATCTATGTCCATAACTTCGGCGACGAAGCTTCTTTGCGGCATCTTCATTGCCTGCTTCTGTTGAGTCTTCCGCAGCCGACGCTAAACGGTGGGCTGCACGAAAATGACGGGTAGCCTTTTTGTTGGCTCCATCACTTGCGCGGATTGCCTTACGAGAGGCTCGGAGTAATCCGTCCAACGATGGAAGCTTCACAGCGCTAGACTCCGAAATTTGCTCGGCAAAGCTCGCGATTGCTGCATCACTGAGTAGCTCGACATCTTTAACAACCGGCGCTGTTGGCTGTTCACAAGCAGCTAGCGCAACCAGAGCCAGTAGCACAATTGATCTTCTATATTTCATTAATGCGAGCCTCTTCTCAGGCGAGTCGAGCAACCAAGCAAGCTATGAGATAGGTCTTTGCTTGGGTAGGAGTTTGACGCTCCACAGTCCCGAATTGGTATCACTAAAAAAGACGTGGCCCTTGTGAGGCTGTGCTCCCCAAACCATGGTCGCGTTCTGGGTATAGCCGGTTTGTGACACCGGCTTGAAGACAGATATTTCGCGGCCCTGAGTGTAGAGATTACCCATCAGTTCTCCACTCACATCAACGACTCTCAGTCCTCCTTCATAGTAGGCTTGATAGAGCTTGTCGTCTTCTACCCAAATGTTGTGGGTTCCAAATTCTGGAACCTCATAACGGGCGACCATCTTGGTGTTCTCAGGATCCGTAAAATCGATGATTTGAATGTAGCCTCTGTTAGCTAGAGGAATCCCACCGGTACCAGTTGAGGGGTCGTACCTGTTTGAGTATGAGCCCATAGACTCTGGGTATCCCGCCCAAGCCAAGCCTCGGCGGTTCATGATCTCATCACCAAGGAAGAGGTATGTCTTACCTGTCGATTCTTGATAGTAGGGGAACGTTGCGTGTGTCGCTCCAGAAGGTGTGGCATACGAAGTGACGAACACCGGATTTTCGGGAGAGCCTCCCCAGCGTCCGTTCCCGACATCCACGACCACAACTCCGGTGCCCCATTCGGAGGAGTACGCGAGTCCGTCGGCAACCCAGACATCATGGAGCCTGCTATCTGGATGGTTGTATTCAGAGATGAATTGGGGATCGTAAATGTCAGCCATGTCGATGATCACGTACTTGTCCCCATTCGCGAGTGCGTACAGGTAATCGTCCGCGGCGAACATATTATGAACACCACCAGTGATTCCTTCATCGTAAAAAGATGCTATGACGGGATTCATCGGATCAGACATATCCATAATTACAAGGCCGTCACGGCGGTTTGTTGCTCCCTCTCGTGAGAGAACAGCGTAGCGTCCGTCTGGTGAAGCTTTCACGTCATTAATGGTTCGTGCGTCCACTTGAATCGAGTCAATTTTTGTTATTGCTGCGGGGTTGGTGACATCGTAGAAGAACGAAAAACCGCCTGAGACTTTCGAGCCAGTAATGGCATAGTCACGACCATCTACTCCCTCGAAGATCCAAAGATCTGTGGTCCGATAACGATTCTCGGGTCCGTGGCCGACGACTTCGACTTCTTGGACAACATCTCTAGCTGAAACTTCAAACGAGGCACGGGCCGACAATGAGCCTGAGCTGACAGTTACCGAGTGTATACCAGCAATATCAGCAACGAAGTCTCCTCTCAGCATCTGGCCAGTTGCGGGTACCCCGAGCATTCCTTCGGTTGCGCTGTAGGAATGGGACCAGCTTAGAGGTGCATCTTCCACCACTGAACCAGCACCATCTCGCACCAAAGCATTGAAGTGAATCACGTCACCAGTTTGAACTCCGGCGTCCGGACTTCCCATCAATTCAATCCGGCTTCCTGGGAAAGCTATCACCTCGTGAGTAACCGAATTGGTTACGCCTTCAAAAGAAGCAGTGATAGTCACAGTGCCTAACATCCGAGCGGTGACGTTTCCAAACTGATCAACTGTGGCGATAGATGGGTCTGACGATGACCATCTGATCTCTGGATCCGGTCGGAACGAGTTGTCTGCGTGCGTTACCCGGGCCTGGTGCTCGACTATCGTTCCCTCATACAGAGTTGCACTGGCTTCAACGCTGACCTCACTAGCACGTGGCCAGGTAACAACAACTGGCACGCGCAGGGATAGGGGCTCGAGACCACTATCTGCTGGGACTACCACGGTCACAACAATCTCATATTCTCCAGGCTGAAGGCCTTGTACCACACCGTTTTCAATGCTGACAGCGTTTCTTGGTCCTGTGATGCGGAGTGGTATATCAATGACCGCTCCACTTAGGTCTAGCGCCTGAACAGTGAAAGGAACTTGCTCGCCCGCGGCCAGTGATAACTGATTCGCACTCGGAGCAAGTCGAACAACTGCCCGAGCGTCTTGGGCTTTGGAGGGGAGACCGATCAGTAGTAGCGAGAGTGATAAGAGAATCGGTGTGATGATTCTGTGTTCCAAGAGTTCCCCCTGTCGGAGCGGTATGACCCCGATTTCAGTGACCTGAAGACGAGAGCGCAAGAATTCACTATGGCTCTACAGTCCAGCGTAAGGCTGAGGAACCAAGGGAGAAAGCCCCTCCCATTCTTGCCTTTAATACCAAAGGACTATCGGGCAGCTTTATCAACGCTCGACTGCCCCTATATTCCGGGCCCAGTTCTAGATCCCTAAACCTTCAGATTCGGCTTGGAGTTGCTTTGCCTTCTGCCCCAGAGCTTCGGCGACTTGCTACGGTCACGGTTCCTGCACCGGACCTACGGCCGGAAGTCTTTCTGTCACATGCTAGAGGAGATGCTCGTGGCTTCTGGGCGCGCGGACACCGCTGGGTGGCTCATCGAGGAATCACCGCTGAATTAAAGCCGGACGGTGACTCTAGTTCTGACCGATTTGGTTTGGTCGCCGAGCGCGCCGGTCAGATCGCCCTGAATCCTATTCTTCCACGAGGAACGACGCGAGCTTCCCGCACGCGTTTTTATGGCGGGTTCTCTTTTCGTTCAGATCATATGCCCGAAGGCATGTGGGCATCTTTTCCTTCTTGGCTCTTTCACCTTCCTGCTTTTGAGTTGGAGGGAGACGATTCCGGCGACGCATGGCTGCGTGCCCGCACATTTGTAGAGCCTGATGCAGCAGATGAAGCTTTCGTGAGACTAAGGCACCAAGCCGAAGCCTTACGTGCCGAACTTGCTGCTCACGAGGGTGCATTTCGAACCTCAAGGCCTCCAAGGAAAGGAATACAAGCTGCAACGGAGAGGAGCAGCTGGGAGGGCGCGGTAGAGGAGTGCTTGGCGATCATCCGGGGTGGGGCTGTATCAAAGGTCGTGCTTGCACGGACTCTAGATTTGGATCTAGGAGCTGCCCAGGATCTTATCGATACGGTCGAAGTTGTCGAACATCTTTGGGAGGCGAACCGCGGAAGTCATGTCTTCATGTTCGAACCTGAGCCCGGCTCTGCAATCGTTGGTGCCGCGCCTGAAACGATAGCCACGCTCCAGGATGGCGTTTTTCACGCGACGGCTGTGGCTGGCTCGATCAGGCGAGGGTCGACACCTCTTGAGCAAGCAGAGCTTGCGACTCGGCTATTGGCGAGCGATAAGGATCGAATTGAGCAACGCATAGCACTGGATGACATGTTGAGACGCTTGGAGACTGTGGCCCAGCAGATACGGACAGATCCTCAGCCCCATGTTCTGACACTAGCTCGCATCCAGCATCTTGAGACTGAAATCCGTGCCAGCGTTCCTGCTGAGGTTGGGATCCTCGACTTGCTTCGACTGCTCCACCCGACTCCGGCGGTCTGCGGTTTACCACGCGAAACAGCGATGGCACTGTTGGCAGATGAGGAACCTTTTGATCGCGGCTGGTATGCCGGTCCTGTGGGTTGGTTTGATCCAGAGGGAAACGGGATTTTTGCCCCTGCACTAAGAACTGGAATTTCGGCTGGATCAGATTGGCGTTTGTTCGCCGGTGCCGGAATTGTCGAAGGTTCGGTCCCAGCATTGGAGTGGGATGAGACCGCGATCAAGTTCGAGCCGATGCTTAGAGCCCTAGAGGCAAGCGGTGTGCAATTGGATCGAATTGAAACCGACGGGCACGAGACGCTTTTTGAGAATCGTAGAGTAACCCAACGAATGTTGAATGACTGAGGGAACTGCAACGACGATCTGGGCGCGAGCATTCGCTGATGAACTCGCCCGATGTGGTGTTCAAGATGTGGTTATAGCTCCTGGCTCGCGCTCGACACCTCTGGTTATGGCTTTTGCTCGGGACGGTCGATTTCGCATGCGCGTTCATCTCGATGAGCGCTCAGGAGCTTTCTTCGCTCTAGGTATCGCTAAGGCTTCCGGTTCTCCGGCGGCGATCATAACCACCTCAGGTACAGCGACGGCGAACGTTTTCCCAGCTGTAATCGAGGCCTCGCTCAGTGAGGCGCCGCTGTTGGTCTTAACCGCTGACCGTCCGCATCGACTCAGGGGAGTAGATGCGAATCAAACAATAGATCAAGTTGGCCTTTACGGAACGTATGTTAGGGAGTTCATAGATGTACCACCGCCCGTAACAGACGGCCCAGCTCTTCAACATCTTCGCACAGTCGCCGTCCGGTCAGTAGCTACGTCGCTGACGGCGCCCTTTGGCCCAGTCCACATAAATTTCCCCTTCGACAAGCCGCTTGAGCCAGTAGATCCGGATCCAGAGTTCGTTACGGCTCATCCTATTGCGGCCAATGGTCGAACCGATGGAAATCCGTTCGTTGAGATATCGGTAGGGCGTACTGAACTAACCGAACAGGAATTAGATCGATTGGCACCGGCCCTTGCTGCAAAGCGAGGGGTGATTGTGGCTGGGGCAGTACCAGAACCTGAGAAAGTCGGTAAAGCTGCTCTTTCTCTCTCCGCCGCTACCGGATATCCGATTTTGGCAGATCCCCTGTCGGGCGCCCGCTTCGGTCCGTCGGCGGGCGCTGACAGAGTGGCCGCCTATGATCTGTTCTTGAGGGACGAAGGCATCTCTCGTGCACTTAACCCAGACCTCGTGCTTCGTGTGGGTGCAACTCCGACCTCGGCTGCGCTCCAGGCTTGGCTGCAGCACCATAATGGTGTCAGACACATTGTCGTGGATGCCGGACAGCGCTGGAAGGATTACGGAGCTACAGCCACGGATTACGTGAAGGCTGATCCTGAAAAAACCCTCGGTGCATTAGCGGGACGTGCCAACAACAGTGTTGACCAGGACTGGGCTTCATTATGGCGTACTGCTTCGCGGGCGGCTCGACATGCCATAGATGCAGATGAGGGTGACCTCCACGAAGGAGACGTGCTCGCAATGGTTGCTGAAGTCCTTCCAGAAGGAGGAAATCTTTTTATCTCGAGTTCCATGCCTGTGCGCGATCTGGACAGCTTTGGGCTACCTCGCGAAGAGCAGCTTATGGTATTTGGTAATCGCGGGGCGAGCGGAATAGATGGTATTGTTTCTTCAGCCTTCGGCGTTGCTGCGGCTAGGCCAGCACCTACAGTGTGTGTCCTCGGTGATATTGCATTCTTCCATGATCAAAATGGTTTGCTTTGGAATCGTGAACCCGATTGTCCAGTTGTATTTGTGCTGATCGATAATGATGGTGGTGGGATTTTTCATATGCTGCCCATAGCTGACCATGAACCTGCGTTCAGCCAATTCTTTGCCACCCCCCATGGGCTCGACTTCCAGCATGCGGCACGAATACACAACCTGGACTGGTTGAATTTGGATATTAGTGACCTAGGCACCGGACTCGCGACCGCCTTAGAATCTGGCCGAACATCAATTTTACGAGTGACATCGGACCGTGAAACTAATAAGCGAAGGCACGAGGAGATTGCGGAAGCTGTGGCCCAACACGTCTTGGATACGCTACGCTAGCAGTTCTAAGAGACGAGATTGCAATACGCCCACGAGATGAACAACCAATGACGAAACCTGATTGGAAAGAAGTAAAGCACTACGAAGACATCACGTACCATAAGTGCAATGGTGTCGCACGGATTGCCTTTGACCGCCCGGAAGTACGTAATGCTTTCCGGCCTGAGACCTTACTAGAGTTACTTGAAGCTTTTCGAGATGCGGGAGAGGATCCTCAGATCGGGGTAGTACTTTTTACAGGAAACGGCCCGTCAGAAGATGGTAAGTGGGCGTTCTGTGCCGGGGGAGACCAGAAGGTCAGAGGCGAAGCCGGATACGTGGGTAAGGATGGCTTGCCACGGCTCAACGTACTCGAACTGCAGCGGTACATGCGCTCGATGCCAAAACCGGTTATCGCGCTTGTCGCCGGATACGCAATCGGTGGGGGACATGTACTACACGTTGTTTGTGACTTAACGCTTGCAGCGGATAATGCGGTGTTCGGACAGACGGGTCCGATTGTCGGTTCATTCGACGGTGGGTTTGGTTCTGCATTCTTAGCACGAATGGTTGGCCAGAAGAAAGCACGTGAAATTTGGTATCTCTGCCATCAGTATTCAGCTGAAGAGGCTTGTGAGATGGGCATGGTGAACAAGGTCGTCCCTCTAGATGAACTCGAGCTCGAGGGTTGGAGGTGGGCCCAGGAAATCTTGGACAAGAGTCCTCTAGCGATCCGGCTTCTCAAGAGTGCGTTCAATGCTGATGTGGATGGCCAGGCTGGACTCCAGGAATTAGCAGGTAATGCAACGTTACTATTCTACATGACGGAACAGGGGCAGGAGGGGAAAAGGGCATACCTCGAGAAGCGAGATCCTGAATTCCGCAAATATCCGTGGCTGCCTTGGTGATCGGAGTTGGAATGCTGATCAGTCTTCGCTCAGTTACGCAAAGCATTCATGGAAGCTCTCACATCACCTTCTGAGATCTCCAGGATCCGCGCCTGGCTTCTCGCTATTCGCCCTAAGACGCTCATCGCAGGTGTAGCTCCCGTTATCGCAGGGACAGGATTGGCCGTCCATCACGGGGTGTTCACTTTTTTCCCTGCGTTCGCTGCTCTAGTTGGGGCCATTTGTATTCAGATTGGTACTAATCTTGGCAACGATTACTACGATTTCATTCGTGGTGGAGATACGGAAGACCGTGTTGGTCCAGTCAGGGTCACTCAGGCTGGAATTCTGGCTCCAGCGATTGTACGAGCTGGGATGGTTAAGGCCCTTGGTTTGGCGATGATCGCAGGTATCTATCTGGTGTGGGTTGCAGGGTTACCCATCCTATGGATCGGGTTAGCCTCAATCGCATGTGCCGTTCTCTATACCGGAGGGCCTTTTCCACTGGCATACCACGGCCTTGGTGATCTTTTTGTTTTTATTTTTTTCGGACTCGTTGCGGTTGCGGGCACCTACTACGTGCAGGGCCTTTCATGGTCTGTCGATGCTTTTTTGGTAGGATCGGGTGTTGGTGCACTCAGCACTGCTCTCATTGTCGTGAATAACCTCAGGGACATCGATACAGACGCCCGTGCGGGGAAACGGACCCTCGCCGTTCGTATTGGCCCAAATCTTACGAAGCTCGAGTATCTTTTCATGCTTGCCATCTCTATTGCTATGCCTCTTTTTGGCTGGATGGTTCTGGATTGGCCGGTCGCTGTACTCTGCTCACTATTGGTGATCCCGCTCTCTGTTAGCCCAGTGAAGAAGGTGGTTGGGCACGCGGAAGCCCGCGATCTACTACCAGCCCTAGCAGAGACTGCACAGTTGGTAGGGGTCTATGGTTTGGCTCTCGCCGCCGGGTTTGCCCTCGGCTGATGCTTCTCGAACTGCTTGAAGGGACAGTGAGCACGAGCGCTGATAGGCTGGCGCTTGTATCAGCCGAAAGAGTTTGGACATACGCAGACTTGGGTAATGCTGTAGAGGAGCGCGCGACAGAACTAGCCACCAAAGGAGTCGAGCCGGGGCGAGTTTATGTAATTGACGCTCACGCAGAAGCGAAGACCGTGATCGAATTCTTAGCCTATTGGCGGACAGGTGCATCCATTGCCCCACTTGATCCTCGTCTAACACGGCTCGAGAAATCCAGAGCCGAAGAGATGCTCAATGGTCTTGAGACCGATGCCCGGGCAATTCTGTGGACCTCCGGGACGGGAGGTCGACCCCGGGGTGTTTTGTTAACGCTGGATAATATCTGTGCGAGTGCTGAAGCTGTTACTGAGAGACTGGATCTTGGATCAGAGAATGTCTGGTTATTGTCCCTTTCTCCGGCACACGTAGGCGGCCTAGCTCTAGTGACCCGAGCTTTTCTTTTGGGTTGTACTCTGGTTGCTTGCGGGTCTTTTCGCGCAGATATCGCTTCTCAACTCATTGAGGGTGAGGGTCTCCCAGGTAGTGGTTCTCCGGTGACTCATATGTCACTTGTGCCGACCCAATTGATTCGCTTACTGGAGCACCGGGACGGCATACAGTTGCCTGCTTCATTCAAATGTGGACTGATCGGTGGAGCTCATGCCTCACCAGATCTCATTCAACAGAGCCTCGCAGCGGGATGGCCGCTCGCACTGACCTACGGTATGACAGAGATGACTTCTCAGGTGGCTACTGCCGTGCCTTCTGAAGTGAAGCAAAAGCCGGGTTCGGTCGGTCGTGCGCTGATGGGAACGAAGATCAAGATTGACAGTGATGGACAGATTCTAGCTCGGGGCCCCACACTAGCTCAGGGTTATGTCGGTGTCACCGAACCGCTAGCTGATACTGAAGGCTGGTATCGTACAGGGGATTTGGGACATTTTGATGAGGATGGAGATCTATGGATCACCGGACGACGCTCGGACCGGATCGTGTCGGGTGGAATCACTATAGATGCGACTCATATAGAGGATGTGCTGTGCGAACATGAGGGAGTCCAGGACGCCTGTGTAGTAGGTATTCCAGACGCCGAGTGGGGGGAAATTGTTGGTGCGTGGGTTGTGCCAACAGATGATGGACTCGACCTGGACCTTCTCGAAGAGTATGTCCAGCAATCTTTCGGTGAGGCCAAGCAGCCGCGTGTTTGGCTTATCGGGGGAGAGATTCCCCGGAACGCGAATGGTAAGGTCGAGAGGAGCAGGGTTCGGGAGGCCCTGGAACTTGATGTGAGCCAAGCGGACTAGGTTTTGCGTCTAGAAGTCTGAGGTGTGTCAGTAACGAACACTCCGGCTTATTCGGTGCCCGATCAAGGTGTGACTATCTATCTTTCTCGTCCCCTCTGTCGCGGCCTAGCCCAAGCGACATACCGAGTCGGAAGGTCAGCAAGTTGGCTTCACCGCGTCTTGGGTTGATGATGGTCTTGCCATCCGAGTCGTCGGTGACATCACCTTTGGTGAGGTAATCGGCTACACCATTACCGTGGTGCTCCACCCCGAAATCAAGCGAGAGGTCTTCCCAGATGCCGTAGCGGATGCCCCCGCCTGCACGCCAGGCGAAGGTCCAATCATTGAGGTGAGTGGTGTTGAAATGTGTATCGGCTCCCTCGAAGTATTCACCCTGGAGCGTTGACCCAGTGTTAAAAACCGAAGTTCCAAGGGTTCCGTAGACATAGGGTTCAAAACGTCCCCGTATCAGGATGACCTCAGGGCCCAAGCCAAAGTAGAAGATGTTGTTGCTTGTGTTGATGTTCGCTTGGACACGGCAAGGGTCGCTGACGCATGTAGGTATTTTTTCTAAACCATAGACAACCCATCCAAGATCTGCCCGCATTCCGAAATTTCTGGAGTCTTCAAGAAGGAATGCCTTTACACTCATGTTCAGTCCCGCTCCGACGCCGACGAGATCACCGAACTCACCTACCGCATTGCTGGCAAGACCTGCGAAGTCGAGATATAAGAATGGATGCCTGGATTCCGAGGCTCTTGGTAGCACTTGTGCATCTAGACCCTGCACCATCAGAAGCAGCCCTAACCCAATGCATGCAGTCACTGAAGCGCTTTGTCTCGTCATTGCTTTGCCGGTAAGTGTGATTTCTAGCCGAAATATAATGAATGTAGGTTCAATAACTATGCCATTGATAGGTGAGTAACTTAAGTCGTTGTCTTAGTGAGAGTTATGCTGCTTCAGTCAGTATTTTAATTCTGTGCTTGACTCAGTAGGATGTCACTCAAAAAGGACACAAAAGTGTACTAGAGTTGTACATACCCTTGCTGTTCTGCCGACACTCGATCCATCTTCGCGGGCCATGGAATCTCAGCCGACGCGGCGATCTCACTTTATCCC